>CAZHNA010000048.1:0-11485 GCA_964532775.1 uncultured Methanosarcinales archaeon | reverse complement strand
ATGGAATTCACCGAATACAATCTCCATAACATTCTTCTTGATTCGGAAAATGAAGAAGTCAATATCATTTTTGACACGTTTTCATTTTTCACTAACCTGAATGTTAACATGGGTTTAATCAAGCGTTTGATAAATGTTCTATATGAAACCACTAAGGAAGTTTCCGGAATTATGTATCTTTATGGACTTAAGGGTAGCATACCTGAACAGGTTGAGAATGAAATTTTCAATGCATCAGATGTCATTTTTGATGTAAATATTGATTGTACATCTGATAAAATAATAAACAAACTATCCATTCCAAAAATAAGGGGCATGATTCCATCCACAGATGTCATCAAGTTCAATGTAGCACGTGGTGTGAGCATTGATACTTCAAAGGATATCGTCTAATTCAGAGTCTGGCATCTTCTCTTGAGTGCTTGCAGATGCAAGTTCTCTGGCTATCCAGTTTTCCAATTGAATTAAGTAGCATCTCAAAAAGATTTTCTCTTTTGGATTCAAGGCTATCAAGGACCTCACGAGTTGTGAGTTTCCCATGGTTAAAACCACATGCATGATTTGTAATTGTGCATATTGAAGCGTAACAGAGCTGTAATTCTTTTGCCAGTACAACTTCAGGTAATCCTGTCATTCCAACCACATCACCAAACTGGCTTAGCATCCTGACTTCTGCTTTAGTTTCAAACCTTGGTCCTTCGGTACAAACATAGGTCCCTTGGCTAAAGGGGATCTCATTTTCAGATAAGGACTCGGCAATAACTGCTCTTAGTTGGGGGCAATATGGTTCATTCATGTCTATGTGCACAGTTTCATCATCAAAAAAAGTAGAATCACGTTTTTTTGTGAAATCGATAAAATCGTCAGGTAAAAAGAAGCTTCCCGGAGGATGATCTTTCATACTGCCTACTGAGTTTGTCGCAATAATGCGCTTTACGCCGATTTCTTCAACAGCTTTTATGTTTGCCCTGTAATTAATCATGTGTGGCGGAGTGTGTTTTCCGTTAACGGAATGTCGTGGAATTAGCGCCAGCTTGATTCCCCTTTCTTCAATAAAAAAAACTTCCACTTCTCCGAAGGGAGTTGGGACTAATTGCATTGAATCCTTTTTCGGTTGAAAAGTGCCAACACCTCCTATAATCGCGCAATCCGCTTCAGGTATGCAGTCGACTTTCATGATTAAACATCTTCATTAGAGTCACTTTTTTCTTCAAGATGTGTAATTGCAAGACGAATTCCTGCAAGTCCCAGAATAATTGCACCGACAACGGAATACACAAAATATTGCAGTGTAAACACAATTGTTGCTTCTGTTGCAAGGGAACTTATTGCAAGAATGTATTCGCTCGCTCCCCAAAGCAAGAGGCCGATTGAAATAGTGAACAAAGCTGGTGAAAGCTTTCTTGTGGTAAAGCGATCTTCCATCTTCATGTCAATTATCTTTCCGGCATTTGCGAAGAGCACGGAGACAACATACCACCAGACTGTTACATTAACAAAAACAGTCATCAGAGTAACAAATCCATAGTACCAGCTTCCTCCGGTGGTGTAATAACCCCAAAGTTCCACGGTACCTCTTACGGTTGCGATAATCGCAATAAGTCCTGCAGCCATGTAGGTTATAAAAGTCATCTGACCTGCGTAAAAGGATTGTTTTCCTTTCTCCCTGATAACAACAAAAGATTCGTCAAGATTCAGGCCTCTGTAGAGCATATAAAGACCAATAGCCGCTGAAATCCCGATGATTGCTCCTGCCGGGTATTGAATCAAAAGGAAGAATGCATAAATAATAGCTGCAAGTCCTATTGGGATAAAGAAAGTCTGTGAAATTTTTGGATCATTGAACGCATGTTTTAGAATATAGTATGTGCTTTCAAGGTTTGCGCTTTGCTTTACAACAATCCTTTTTACGGAATCAATTTTAAGACGGGATTGTACAATTGGAACGAGGGTTTCATCTTCTGCGCCATCTGATACAAAAATTGCACTTTTTGCATCCATATTTTGGAGCACATCTTCTATTTGCTGTGCTATTTTCTGGTCTGAAAGAACACCTACATTCCTATCTCCTGCAAATGAAACAATCTCGGCATCTATTCCTTTCTCTTTTAATTCTTCAAGAACCTTTATGCCGCCAAAAATAGTATTGACATCAGAATCTTCCGGATCGACGGAAGCAAGCTTAACAGCCGCTTCTATATTTTTTTCCCGGCCTATAAGGGGCGTCTGAACACCCGCTTTATCCCCAAGATCATTATCTCTGTCAATACAGATTACAAGAGTTTGCATTTCCCCTCTACATCTTGTTTATACCGAAAATATATATATGTTCTGTTAAAATTAGAACAGCTTCATGCCAATTTCTGCAACAAGCGATAAGCCCACTGGAGTTTTCTCTTTTTCATTTCACTTACGGAATCATCATCAAAGTCAAATCCTGCAAGAGTGATGCTTGCTGCTCTGAAATGGTGAGCAAGATAAGTGGCTCGGTCCCCGTCGGTAAAACCGCCAAAGTTGTATATATTGCCGAAGGGTTCGGATTGTGTGGTCCCAATTACTTTTGAAAACAAAGGGACGTATCTAAGCAGCTTTTCAGTGTTGTCACCATGGGCATGTACTACCATTATTGATCCCTGTTTGTTTGCAGCAATCTCTTTTTCCACATCCCCGTCGAGATCCGTAACAATAATTTCTGGAATGATTTCCTTATCAACAAGTACGGAAGTAGCGCCGTCTGCTGCTATAATTACGTAATCCTGCAATTGTAAGTCGTCAAGCTCAGCTTTGAGTGTGGGAGCATTCCCACAAACCAGGATGTCTTTTCCCTGAATAAGTTGCATTAGGGTTTCGGGGGATTCTGGGGAAACTGCGGTTAAAAGGGTTGTGAGTAAAGAGGCAGCGCTTTCGTCTTCCTCTTTTGAAAAGCCAAAATCTTCGAGTATCAGCTCGTAAATAGGCTTCCAATCCTTAAAATCCATTTTTTAGCCTCCTTTATTCCTCAGATGGTGATATGCCGATATGCATGGAAATGCCTTCAACATCCCAGTCTTTGGCGAGTTTTCCGGTTGCATCAATATCGAGACCTATGACTTGAACTTTTGCTCGAACCTCTTTTGCAATGGAAGTTTCCATGTCAAGAACAAGATCAACGATTCTTTCATCATCAATTCTGATATGGGAGATTATGCTTTCATCCACATCAAGGTCGAGTTCTTTCCTCATGTCCTGTATCCTGCGGATGACTTCACGTGCAAAACCTTCGGATTCGATTTCACGGTTAAGGGTAGCATCTACGTAGACTTTGCCTCCGGTGAAATCTGCTGACGCAACCATTTCAGGAAGTGTGTCATCGAATTTCACCATTTCCGGTGTGATGGATACAGTGCTTCCGTCGTCTAGTTTAATATCCATATTTCCAGAAGCAAGTCCTACTTTCAGTTCCATTCCACTCATTGAATTCAGAGCTTTGACTATTTTACCTGCTTCTCCTTTGAAGACTGGTCCAATAGTACTTGGATTAGGCACAGCTTCAACTCCCAGTTCTTCCCAGCTGTCTCCTGTGGCTACAAGGAACACAAGCTTTGTATTTGTCTGATCCATAAGGACGGACCGAAGTCTGGCAGTTGCCCTTGCTACATCGTCATTTTCAGGTTCAATGATTATCCTGCTTACAGGCCACCTTAACTTGCGTCCGACTTTCTGACGTGCATTAGATGCTGCTTCCACGATACCCCTGATGGTTTTCATCTGGGCTTCAAGCTCAGTGTCTCTCAGGTTTTCATCGGGTTTTGGCCAGTCACACATGTGGACTGTTAAAGGAGCTTCCTTGTCAACGTTAAGTACCATGTTGCTGTAGATTTCCTCTGCGATGTGTGGCAGGAATGGTGCAATAACCTTTGAAAGGGTTACAAACACATCGTAGAGTACCCTGTAAACTGCCAGTTTATCAGGATCATCTGCTTCATTCCATGTTCGTGGGCGGATAAGCTGGATGTACCATCTTGAAAGGTCTTCGAGGATAAACTCATTAATTGACCTGATTACCTTCTGGAGCTCATACTGGCTAATGGAGGTATCAACATCTGCAATAAGGGATTGCATCCTTGAAAGAATCCATTTATCTTCATTTCGAAGGTGAGGGGCAACTGATTCGAAAGAAACTTTTGTTGGATCGAATTTGTCCAGTGCCATGTATGGTAATGGGAATCTGTACACATTCCACAGGATGTTCAATGCCCTGTGAATGGTTGCAACTTCATCCCAATTGAATTTCAGATCTTCCCATGGTGCGCTTGCTGCCAACACATAGGTGCGCAGTGCATCAGCGCCGAATTTTTCAATAACTTCCTGGGGTTGTACAACGTTTCCAAGACTCTTTGACATTTTCTTTCCGGCGTCATCAAGTGTGAAACCGTGCATTAATACGCTCTTATATGGTGCTTTTCCAAAGCCAACCATACTTGCGCCAAGTTGTGAATAGAACCATCCTCTTGTTTGATCATGGCCTTCAGTGATAAATTCAGCAGGCCACCATTCGTCAAACAGCTCTCTTGTATGTGGGAATCCTAGGGTTGCCCATGAGGCAACTGCGGAATCAAACCATACGTCAAATACGTCTTTAACCCTTGTCATGCTTTTGCCGCACTCGCAGGGTATCGTTATTTCATCGACATAGGGTCTGTGAAGTTCGGTCTCGTCGCCGATTCCGGCAAGTTCGATTAGTTCCTTGCGGGTTCCGACAACTTTTATCGTATCACATGAATCGCATTTCCAGACAGGTATGGGTATTCCCCAATAGCGCTGTCTTGAGATACACCAGTCTCTTGCACCCTCGATCCAGTCTTTGAATCGTGCTGAACCTGCCCATTCCGGATGCCACTTTACCGTTTTGATTTCTTCAAGCATATCCTCTTTCAGGTCACCAATTTTGATGAACCACTGTCTGGTTGCAAGGTATATGATTGGAGTTTTACAGCGCCAGCAATGTCCGTACCTGTGGCTGATTTGATCTTCGGAAAGTAAGAGGTTCCTTTTGTCAAGATCCTCGATGACTATGGGATTGGCTTCCCGAATATTCATGCCAGTGTACTTTCCGGCTTCTTCTGTGTAGCTTCCGTTTGAGCCGACTGGACAAAAAATAGGTAAACCATTCTTGATACCAACTTCAAAATCGTCTACACCATGTCCGGGTGCAATGTGTACGCATCCCGTGTTTTCTGCTGTAACATAATCTGCAGTATAAACGTGATGTTCCATTTCTGCCTGTAGGGGGACAAGATCTGCAAGTGGACTTTCATATTCAAATCCAGCAACATCTTCTCCACTTAGTGTTTCGAGAATTTCGTAATTCTCATACCTACCTTTGCGGAGTACATTTTCCACAAGCTCGGTAGCCATAATGAGAATTTCAGTTTCTCCGTCTTTCTCGGCTTTCACTTTAGCGTACTCAAATTCAGGGTTTACTGCAACTGCAACGTTTGATGGGATTGTCCAAGGAGTGGTCGTCCAAATAACAATGAATGAATTTGTTTCACCCTTAAGTGGGAATTTGATGTAAATGGAAGGGTCCGTTCTGTCTTCATACTCAACTTCGGAATCCGCAATTGCAGTTTCGCAGCGAGGGCACCAGTTTACCACACGCTTTCCGACTTCAAGGAGATCCTTTTCATGAGCCTGTTTAAGTGTCCACCAGGCAGCTTCGATATATTCATCTTTCAATGTCATGTAAGGATTTTCCCAGTCCAGCCAGACACCAAGTTCTTTGAACTGGCCTGTCATCTCGTCTTTCTGCTTGAGGGCAAATTCTTTACATTTGTTAATGAAATTCTCAACACCATAGCTTTCGATGTCTTTTTTTGATTTGAATCCAAGTGCGCCTTCGACCTTGACTTCAATAGGAAGGCCATGCATATCCCAACCGGCACGGTCAAGAATATCGTGACCATTCATGGATTTGTATCTGAGAATTGAGTCCTTGATTATTTTGTTCCAGGCAGTGCCAAGGTGAATGTGGCCTGTTGTATAAGGTGGTCCGTCTACGAAAAAGAATTTCTTTTCTCCCAAACGATGCTGCCTTACTTTAGAGTATGCATAATTGTCCTCCCAGAATTCATGGACACGCTTCTCTATTTTGTTGGCATTGTACTGGTCAGCGACTTCCTCAATCATCATGGATCATCTCTATAATAGGGTATGTGTTCTGATATCCCTAATACAATAAAGGTTTTAAATACTTTGGGTACACTGACAGGTTTTTCGGTAAAGAAATATGCATTATTTGTTGCTTTCTGCGCAAACATTTTAAGTTTGATTGCAGGTAAGATTAAGCAGGATGTTATTTGAGCGGGTGATATGTTGAAAGTGAAAACAAGGGTTCAACTCAGGAAATCCGACAGGAAAAAATTGCTGGACGATTTTGAAAAAAGGTTCAAAGGACTGGAGAGTCTCGAAGAAAGTCGTTTGGAATCAATTACTGCTGACGGGATACCGGTTTTACTAGTTAATGGAAAACCTTTTTTCTTCCAGGAATCTGATGTTTGGTTTCCAACTGTGAAAGGAGTTTTGGAGTACGGGATTGACCGATATGTTGTTGTCGTGGACACAGGTGCCGTTCGCTTTGTTGTTAATGGGGCGGATATTATGTCTCCGGGCATTGTGTCTGCAGATCCGGATGTTTCCGGTGGCGATCTTGTAATAATTAAGGAAGAAGGTCACAACCAGCCACTTGCTATAGGTAAGGCTTTGGTAGGAGCTTCTGAGATGATCGCAGATTCAGGAAAAGCTATTAAATCCATTCATTATGTTGGAGATAGCCTCTGGAATCTGGAGATATAAGCTATATCATTAAAATATGATGAACGTTCATATAAGAACGGTTGCATTACTCATAACGGATCGGATGTTCAAAATAAAATTTAATAGGTGAGGATTAATGGCAAATATCATGGACAAGCTTTTTGGAAGTAGTAACCGAAGTGCTTCTTCTACAGAGGAATATACTGAACTTGATTTAGGCAAGTATGAAGAAGTCTGGGACGACGAACCTGCGGAAACTTACGTGAGGGTTGCAGAACTTAACAACCTGAACGATTTGCCAGGTCTCAAGAAAGAGATTTATGATGGCAATATCCTCATGATCGATATTTCCAACATTAAAGCAGATAAATTAATGCTTGATCGTGCCCTGAAAGACCTCAAGGATGTCGTAATTGATGTTCATGGAGATATTGCAGGCTTGAAGGAAGATCAGGTTCTAGTGACTCCTACCGGTGTTAAGATCGACAGATCCAAGATTTTCGGTGGGCGTTATTGAGTTCAAATGAGGATGACAAGGGGTTTGAGACTAGATCTTCCTGCCCTCTTTGTCATGGCGATCTCATAATACACTGGCAGGAAGATGACATTCCTTATTTTGGCGCAATCATGTATATCACCACTCGGTGTGATTGTGGATTCCGGTTTGCTGATACTATGATCCTTACACAGAAGGATCCTGTGCATTGTGAAATGAGTATTGATACCCTCGAAGATCTTAATGCCCGTGTAATTCGTTCTACTTCCGGGACTATCAGGGTGCCCGAGCTGGGGATCGAAGTTGAGCCGGGTTCAGTTTCCGATTCTTATGTTACCAACATAGAAGGCGTCCTTATCCGAATACGAGACGTTGTGGAAACCGCCACAAAATGGTGCAAGAATGAGCCTGAAAAACACGCTACAGGAAATTCCATCCTTTCTAGAATTGATGAAGTTCTGGAAGGGTCAGGCGGAATCTCTGTAGTTCTTGAAGATCCTCTTGGCAACAGTGTGATAATAGCTGATAAAGCGTCCTGCAAAACCCTTTCTTCGGAAGAGGCAGCAGAGCTTAAGACCGGAATGATTGTTTTTGATGTTGATTCTTCTTCTCTGGAAGTCGATACTTCTGAAGATGGGCAAAGCTATGAATCAGTTTAAGACTTCAATAGAATTCGTAGCTTAAGATATCGATATATATTGCCCGGTTATATTTGCACCCATTGAGGTGTAAAATATGAAAACCGGTAATTTTTTTGTAGGACTAATTTTGATTATTGCGATTGCTCTTTCTGGCTGTGTGGCAACAGATGATACATCTGATATCACAAATGGAGATTCTGCTGTCTCCGGGGAAACAGAAAATACCATCAATGGAATTGTGACTTTTGAATCCATTGAAAGTCAATTTGAAAATGTTTCTGTCCGAATTACGCTTGAAGATGTTAGCCTTATGGATGTATCCTCTGTACTTATTGCAGAAACCACAGTTGAAGATGTGTCTGTTGATGAAACTTCTGATCTCTCGATTCCGTTCGAAATCAGTTACGGGGATCTTCAGGAAGGGTACACTTACTCACTTTCCGCACACGTGGATGTTGATGGCGATGGCAGTGTCTCCGCAGGTGATTATCTTACAACCCAACATGTTGATGTCCTTTATTCAGGAGTCGAAGAAACAATTGAAGTGCCGGTTGAATTCATCGAAGGGTATGCAGGGGATGAAGAGTCTGAAGAACAGCTTAGCTTTAGCGGAACCATATCCTCTATTGATATTACGGACTCATCCACGATGATTCTGGTTGAAAGTCAGGAAATAACTGATTCCGGGCACGATCAGGGTGTCAGATTTGTGATTTCAGAGGATACAATAATGGTAGGTCTGGATGGTGGTAATTACTATGTGGAGGATTTGCAGGAAGGATTTGAAGTTAAGGTTTTCTTCGGACCTGTGATGACTGCAAGCATTCCACCGATTGCTCAGGCAACTTTGATCCAGTTAATTTGAACTTTAAAATTAAGATTAGGTTTTTACCTAACATTTAAGATGCTTCGATGTTGGAGCATCTACTATTTTTCTAGAATGGGTGGAAAAATATAGCCCAATTGGAAATGGCTATAAATGATTGGGATGATTAAGAATCCTATATATTTTGAACAATTATCGGTGACATTATGGCCCAACAGGAAAAAGAGGCATCTTTACCTCCAAAAGAGAACTTCAGCGAATGGTACAATGAACTGCTTCACTTAGGCAGAATCATGGATGTGCGATATCCTGTAAAAGGATCGTATGTGTGGTTTCCATTTGGATATTCCATCCGGAAAAACGTTTACAACATCATGCGTCAGCTGCTTGACAAGGATCATGAGGAAACGCAGTTTCCATTATTGATTCCCGAATCCGAATTCATGAAAGAAGCAGAACACATCAAAGGGTTTGAGAATGAAGTATACTGGGTTACTCATGGTGGTACAACTCCATTGGATGTGAAACTTGCACTTCGGCCTACAAGTGAAACTGCAATTTACCCGATGTATAAGCTATGGGTTCGCTCCCATGCAGATCTTCCTTTGAAGCTTTACCAGATTGTCAATACATTTCGGTATGAAACAAAGCATACCAGACCTCTCATACGCCTTCGGGAAATCACATCTTTCAAGGAAGCACATACCGTACATGCAACATGGGATGATGCTGCAAAGCAGGTTGATGAAGCAATACGCATTTATCTCGAATTCTACAAAAAGCTTGCAATTCCAGTGCTTCCGTCGAAACGTCCTGACTGGGACAAATTTCCGGGTGCTGATTACACAATAGCAGTGGATGCACTGATGCCTGACGGCAAGACATTACAGGTAGGCACTGCCCATCACCTAGGGGACAATTTTGCAAAAACCTTTGAAATCACCTATGAAGATCTGGATGGGGAACAAGTCTATGCATTCCAGACATGCTACGGTGTTTCGGAACGTTCTCTTGCTGCACTGATATCTATTCATGGTGACGATAAAGGGCTTGTAATTCCTCCGGAATTAGCTCCGATTCAGGTTATTATCATCCCGATTATATTCAAGGAATCCGAAGAAATTCTTCAGGCCTGTGAAAAGGTGAAAGAAACCCTTGAAAAAGCCGGTATTCGTGTCAAGATAGATGCCAGTGACAAAAGACCCGGTGCAAAATACTATCGCTGGGAAATGCAGGGAGTACCACTTAGGCTTGAACTTGGTCCAAGGGATTTGAAGAACAACGCTGCAATGCTTGCCAGACGTGATAATGGTGAAAAGAGTTCTGCACCTCTTGATGACATTGTCAGTGAAATCCAGAAGACTTTTGCTGATATTCAGGAAAACCTTTATTCAAATGCTTCAAAGAATCTTGAAGATCGCATATACGAGTCCGAAACGATTGACTCTATAAAGGAAAACCTTCCTCTGGGAATTGTGAAATCCTATTGGTGTGGAAGGCAGGAATGTGGGCTTGAGATGGAAGAAGCTATCGGTGCCGGAATCCTTGGAATTCCAATTGATCAACCTTCATGCGAAGATAAGTCTTGTCCGATGTGTAATTCACAGGCTACAAATACTATCTATATTGCAAGGACATATTGATCGTAAGTTTTTGGGAAGTGATTACTATGGACGCATTTCTTCCAAAAGATAGCAAAAAACCGGAAAAACCATTATTTGTTTGTGTTTTATCAAACACTGAAACCGCTTATATTGAGGGTCTTTCAGCAGCAGGAAAAACAGCAAAACTGACTGATTATACTCCGGCAGGAGATGCCGAGATTCTGGAAACAGGGAGCATCATCAGTGTTCCTGTGATTCCAATGACTCCTCCATATAATACTCCTACTCCGGGACTTACGACAAGAGCAGCACTCACCCTCACAGGTGTTCCTCATGTTTTCGTGAGATCAGGCATGAAACTCACACCCGAAGTTCCTATGATTGATCTTGAAGTAGAAGCCGGGGCTGACATACGCAATGAAGTTGCGGTAAAAAATCCGCAGGAAATCTTCAAAAAGGCAGAAGCAGTCGGCAAGGATCTCAGGGACAAATCTGATTTTATTGTAATTGGGGAAAGTATTCCTGCAGGGACTACTACTGCATGGGCTGTACTGGATGCTTTGGGATATGATGGAGTTGTGAGCAGCAGTTCTTGTGTAAATCCTGTGGGATTAAAGGAAAAAGTTGTATGTGCAGCTCTTAAGTCATCGGGTATAACCCGCGGAAGTCTCCGGGACAATCCATTTGAAGCAATTCACTGTGTTGGTGATCCCATGATGCCAGCTGTGGCAGGTCTTGTTTCCGGTATCGGGGATAAGCGTATTATTCTCGCAGGTGGAACTCAAATGGCTGCTGTTTTTGCTGTCATTAAACATCTTGGAATAAATACGGAAAATGTGTCTATTGTAACTACAAGTTACGTGGCAAATGATGGTTCTGCTACTTTTATCGATCTGATTGATCAGCTAGGTGCGGAAATGTTCCATGTAGATCCCGGCTATGGCCAGTCATGCCATATAGGTTTGCAGCAGTATGCAAAAGGTCATGTCAAGGAAGGCGTAGGTGCAGGCGGTGCTCTATATCTTGCACATCTTCTGGGTGTTACCAGTGATCAGGTGCGTGAGGAAGTCGAAAAGATCTGCGAGGAACTTTCTGATCTAATTGATGAAAAGGAGTGAGCGTA
>CAZHNA010000047.1:0-11650 GCA_964532775.1 uncultured Methanosarcinales archaeon | reverse complement strand
CGTCAAAACATTTAATATCAAGCTCCCTGCTTATATGTTCCTATGCTCTATTTTGTTGGTCTTGGTCTGTTTGATGAGAAGGATATCTCTTTGAAAGGTCTGGAAGTGATTAAGCAGGCGGATGAAGTCTACGTTGAATTTTACACATCCCGTCTCATGGGCTCGGATCAGGAAAAAATGGAAGCCCTTTATGGCCGGAAACTAACTGTTCTCAGCAGGGAAGAAGTGGAACAGGATCCGTGGTGGCTGGAAGGAGCGAAAGATAAAGATGTTGTTTTTCTGACAGGTGGGGATACTATGGTTTCCACCACTCATGTGGATTTACGGCTTCGTGCGCACAAGCTGGGTATTCCAACTCGTCTAATTCACGGCTCTTCAATTGTGAGTGCAATTTGTGGCCTATCGGGCCTTCAAAACTACAGATTTGGAAAAGCTGCAACCGTTCCTCATCCATATACCAGCAGTCGGGGAAACACTGTTATCTCAGAATCTCCGTATGATGCTATACTTAAGAATTTTGAGCAGGACTTGCATACTCTTGTTTTCCTCGACATCGACAAGGACAAAGGTTACATGACGGTTCCTGAGGCTGTAAACTTGCTTCTAAAAGTTGATGGTAGCAGGGATTGCATGCTTTCGGAGCGTATTGGTGTAGGGATTGCCCGTGCAGGTTCTCCTGCTCCGGTTGTGAAAGCTGATTTCCTATCCAAACTCAAGGATTATGATTTTGGCGAACCTCTCCAGATTCTTGTAATACCGGCTTCATTGCACTTCCTTGAATCTGAAGCTCTTGTTGAACTTGCAGCTGCACCAGAAAAAATACTGGAAATCGATGACTAATCAGACGACTAACAGAAAATCATTTATAGCTACAGCATAGACGAAAAGAAGTTACTTGTGAGAGTTTACTATGGTAAGGGGATCTGTAGGACTAATAATTGGTGAGACCGGAACTCTTGATTTTAAGTTTCTGGTATCTGACAGTACAGCGGTAATGAGGGGACACTACGTAAAAGTGTGGCATGAGACTGATTCTTCATGGGTTCTTGCACAGGTTATGTCAATTACCCGTTCAAGTGGCACCTTTTCGGTCGCCGAAGCTAAAAAAGGAAAACGAAACAATAGAGACGATGATCATATCGTAGCTGAAGCAAATGTTATCGGTAGCAGGGGGGATGATAATCTACTTCGTTCTCCTATGACTCCGTTCAGTCCGGGTGATCCTATCTATACGGCTGACAGCGATCTAATTCGCAGTGTACTTGGGCTTGTAGGCGGTGACATGTATGTAGGTTTGCTTGATGGAACTGATATACCGGTTCATCTTGATGCTAATAATCTTGTACAAAAACATTGCAGTATCCTTGCAAAAACGGGTAGTGGAAAATCCTATACCGCGGCTGTTTTACTGGAAGAGCTCCTTGAACACAATGTTCCTCTTCTTATCATTGACCCTCATAGTGAATATGCCAGCTTGAAAGAAGCTGCTTCAGGGAAAAGCGGGGATTCGGCAAAGTATAAGGTCAACCCCAAAGGCTACGGTTCAAGAGTAAAAGTTTACACGCCTGCTAACAAGGCAATAAACCCGGCAGCAGATGAACTTTTCAGGCTCAACGGTGTCAACTTGAAACCCAAGGAACTCATCGATATTTTTCCTGACAATTACACAACGACTCATACAGGTATTTTGTATGAATCTATCCACAAACTCCGTGCAGAAGTGGATACTTATTTCCTTGAAGACATTATCCGAGAAGTCGGAAACAATGAAAGCAAAGCACGCTGGAACGTAATTAATTTGCTTGAAGATGTGAACCAGATGGAATTGCTTTCTCCCAATCCTACTCCTATAGAAGATCTAATGCAGGGAGGAAAAGCCAATATCATTGATCTAAAAGGTGTGCCTCCTGATATCCAGAGTATGCTTGTTTCAAAACTCTGTGAAACTCTCTTTGAAGCACGCAAAATGGGTCATATCCCACCGGGTATGCTAGTGGTAGAGGAAGCTCATAACTTTGCTCCTGAAAGAGGCTTCAGTAAAAGTTCAAGTTCGGAAATTCTGCGAACCATTGCTTCTGAAGGAAGAAAATTCGGTCTGGGTATGATGGTAATTTCTCAGCGTCCTGCGAGAGTGGACAAAAATGTTCTTTCTCAGTGTGGAACCCAGATAATAATGAAAGTTACCAATCCTAACGATCTTAAATCCATAAGTAAAGGTCTTGAAGGTGCGAATTCCTATGTTGAGGAAGAACTTCTTCGCCTGCCTCCCGGTGTTGCTATGCTGGTGAGCAATGATATTGAACGTCCTGTTCTTGTAGATGTGAGAGTACGCCGTTCAAAACACGGTGGAGAATCAGTAAATGTACTTAAGGCTTCATCTGCGAAACGCAAATCTGCTCCTAAAAAAGCAAAGGTAGCTCCAGAACAACCTTCAGCCTCGTCGCCTCCTCCAAAGCGTGAGCCTACAAGAAAGGCCAAAGCTGAAGGCGAAGGTCAAGGCCTCTTCAAAAAACTGTTTGGTTCTGAGAAATGAGGAAATGTATTTTATAGTAAGGATGTGACAAAGTGGCTGCGGAACTTGCTGAAAAAGTCGAGCGTTATGAACGTCTGCTCCGGCAGGCACTAGAAAAGGCTGATATTTCCCCAATTGACGGCTCTCATATGAAAGCTGTTGGAGAAGATTTCAGGGAAATGGCCGAATCATATTATAAGGATGGTATGCATTTCATAAAATCAGATGATCCGGTGAATGCTCTTGTGTGTTTCAGTTACGGTCATGCGTGGCTGGATGCAGGAGCAAGACTGGGTGTATTTGACGTTGATGATGACGTGTTGTTTACAATATAAATGAGACATGGAATAAATTGTGAGGAGATAAGTTTATGTCAAACTATCATGTAACCCTTGAAGCTGCCTGGTTGGTAAGGGATGTTAAGAGTGCCGATGATGCAATTGGTGTTGCGATTGCAGAAGCCGGAAAACGTTTGAACCCCAAATTGGATTTTGTTGAAGTCGATGTTGGAACCACATATTGTCCAGCATGCAATGAACCAATAAGCAGCGTATTCATGGCTGCAAACACTGCAATTGTGGGACTGGTTCTTCAGATGAAGGTTTTTGATGCAGAAACTGAAGAACACGCATCCCGTATAGCAAAATCTGTTATCGGAAAGGCACTAAGAGATGTGCCTCTGAGCGTTATCGAAGTGGAGGATTTCGAGTAACGGTGGTCTTGAATGACTAAAACAATTTCAGTAGTTGGGCATGCTGCTCTCGATTATCTCTTTGAGGTAGAAAGGATTGCTTCGCCCAACGAATCATATCCTATTTTAGAATACGAAACTCTTTTTGGCGGAGGGGCTGCCAATATTGCTGCGGCAATCGCAACCCTTGGTGGGAAAGCTTCCCTGATTTCCGCTGTAGGTGATGATTTCGAACATACGGGTTTCGAATCTCATTTGGAAAATATTGGTGTTGATTTATCGCTGCTTTACCGAATTGAAGACAAAAAATGCACACGTGCATTTGTTTATACAGATAGGCAGCACAACCAGTCCTCATATTTCTATTGGGGTTCGTCAGCAAACTTCCCAGAATTGGAACCTCCGGAAGTTGATTTTGTTCATCTTGCGACAGCCGAGGCAAGTTTTAATGCCCGTATGTCTAAAAAAGCAGGTTTTGTATGCTTTGATCCTGGACAGGATTTGGTAACCTACTCAAAAGAAAATCTGGGTACAATACTAGATAATACTGATATTCTCTTTGCAAACAGGCATGAGATAAGAAGAGTTTGTAGTATGACGCACAGGTCATTCGATGATCTCAAAAACAGTATTGAAACAATTATTGTGACATGTGATGCTGGAGGTAGCCGTATCTATAACAACGGCTCCCAGCTTCATATTCCTGCTGTTAAAGTCGAAGCAGTAGATCCAACAGGAGCCGGAGACGGCTACAGAGCAGGTTTTCTTGTAGCTTTCAAAAAAGATTATTCCCTCGAAATTTGTGGAAGAATCGGAGCAGTTGTAGCGTCCTTTGTTGTGGAGTGCACTGGCTGCCAGACTAATCTTCCAACGTGGGAAATAATGCAAAAAAGATATGAAGAGAATTTCGGGCAATTACCCTGATTCTCTTTTTTACTTGTTTTCGTTTTCAATCACTGCATGAGCTGCTGCAATTCTTGCGATTGGAACCCTGAAGGGTGAGCAGCTAACATAGTTAAGTCCAATTTCGTGACCGAATTTAACAGACTTCGGGTCGCCACCGTGTTCACCACAAATTCCGATTTTGAGATTTTTGCGTGTGGATCTTCCCTTTTCAATTCCGATTTTTACAAGCTGGCCGACGCCATCCTGATCAAGTACTGCAAATGGATCATTCTCCAAAATTCCATTCTCGATGTATAATGGCAGGAATTTACTTGCATCATCACGACTGAATCCAAACGTAGTCTGAGTAAGGTCGTTTGTACCAAATGAGAAGAATTCCGCTTCTTCTGCAATTTGATCTGCTGTGATAGCAGCACGTGGTAATTCAATCATGGTTCCAACAAGATAATCAATTTCTACACCACATTCTTTCATGGAGGCTTCTGCTGTAGCTTTAACGTTTTGTTTGGTTAGTGCAAGTTCCTTCACATGACTAACCAGTGGAATCATAATTTCAGGGACTATTTCCAGTCCTTCCTTATTTAGATCGCAGGCAGCTTCTATTATTGCACGGACCTGCATTTCATAAACTTCAGGATAAGTAATGCCGAGTCTGCATCCGCGGTGTCCAAGCATTGGGTTTATTTCCTTGAGCACATCTACTCGATCCAATACCTTCTGGACTTCGCTGATTTCGTTCTCATTGCCTTTTTCTTTTTCGAGTTCGCAGATTTTATCGTTTAGCTCTTCCTTGTTTGGAAGGAACTCGTGAAGTGGTGGGTCAAGCAATCTGATTGTTACGGGGAAACCGTCCATTGCCCGGAATATGCCTGTGAAATCTTCTTTCTGCATTGGAAGTAACTTTTCAAGGGCCAGTTTCCTGCTTTCAACGTCTTCCGCCATTATCATTTCACGTACTGCAGGGATTCTCTCCTCGCCGAAGAACATGTGTTCGGTACGGCACAATCCAATTCCCTGTGCACCAAATTCCCTTGCAAGCCCTGCATCATATGGGGTATCTGCATTGGCACGAACTTTAAGGCTGCGAATTTCGTCAGCCCATGAGAGTATGGTGTCAAGTTCCCCGGTAAGTTCCGGTGATATGAGATCTACTTCTCCAACGATTACATGTCCCGTGGAACCGTCGATACTGATAAAATCTCCTTCTTTTACAATGACAGTGCCATTTGTGAATTCTCCTTTATCCATGTCTATGGAAATTGCACCACATCCGGCAACACAAGGTTTACCCATTCCCCGAGCAACCACTGCAGCATGTGAAGTCATTCCGCCTCTTACTGTAAGAATGCCTTCAGATGCATCCATTCCACCAATATCTTCAGGAGATGTTTCAGTTCTGACAAGGATTGTCTTAATTCCTTCCTTTGCCTTTTCTTCAGAATCTTCTGCTGTAAAGACGACTTTGCCTACGGCAGCTCCGGGGGATGCGGGAAGGCCTGTCGCGATTACATCATAAGTGGCGTCAGGATTAAACATGGGGTGTAGAAGGTTGTCAATTTGGGAAGGCTCAATTCGTAATATGGCTGTTTTTTTGTCGATTAGCCCTTCCTCTTCCATCTCCACAGCAATCCTTATGGCCGCAGCAGCAGTTCTTTTGCCTGTGCGGGTCTGGAGCATGTAGAGCTTTCCTTCCTGAATTGTGAATTCAATATCCTGCATATCACAGAAGTGATTTTCCAGCTTTTTGTAAATGTTCTCAAGGTTGTCATACACTTTTGGCATGCCCTTTTTGAGGTCTTCAATAGGTTGTGGGGTTCGGATGCCTGCAACAACATCTTCTCCCTGTGCATTGGTAAGGAATTCTCCGAAGAAACGTTTTTCTCCTGTTGCGGGATCACGAGTGAATGCGACTCCTGTTCCACAATCTTCTCCCATATTTCCGTATACCATGCTCTGAACATTAACGGCTGTGCCCCAGTTATCGGCAATTCCATTGAGTTTTCTGTATTTGATTGCTCTCTGGTTGTTCCAAGAGCTGAAAACGGCATCAATGGACATTTGTAACTGTTTTCGTGGGTCTTGTGGAAAATCTTCTCCGATGTGTTCTTTAATTACTGCTTTGAATTTTTCGACCAATTTCTTTAATGAATCCACATCGATTTCAGTATCCTGTTTAACACCAAGTTCATGTTTCATTTCTTCAAGAATAGATTCGAATTTTGCATGATCGATGTCGAGTACTACATCTCCAAACATCGCAAGGAAACGCCTGTAGCTATCATAGGCAAAACGTTCATTTCCAGATTTTGCTGCAATCCCTTTTACAGTAGTATCATTAAGACCCAGATTCAAGACGGTATCCATCATGCCGGGCATTGATACGCGAGCACCAGATCGAACTGAAAGAAGAAGGGGGTTTTCAGGATCTCCAAACAGTTTATTGTTTTCCTTCTCGACCTTTGCAAGGGCGTAATCGATCTGTTCCAGAAGGCCATCAGGGTACTGGTTATCCCTGAGATAAAGAACACAGACTTCTGTTGTAATTGTAAATCCAGCCGGAACGGGAATACCAAGGTTAGACATCTCTGCCAGATTGGCTCCTTTGCCTCCAAGCAGGTTCTTCATACTATTCTTGCCTTCGGTATCATCATTTCCGAACAGGTAAACGAATTTATTATCTGCCACTAACTTTCCTCCCGCTGGAATGTAGAGTATGGTAGTTGGTGTCACAATAGTTGATTTTATATTAAGGTTTATCGATTCAGAAATTCGGGCGTTTTCGTTATATCTTGTAAAGGTAGTACTGGTTCTTCGACTTGCTTGTATTTGACCACTTTAAATCTTATATTAAAGAGATTGCGATGCATTTATATATAATGAATATAGTGTATATATACTTCCAAATTGTCTTATATAGGAAAAGTTCATGAAACGTCTTGGAACAGTCTCTAGTATTGAAGGTCATGGAAAGCTTGTTATTCGAGCAGCTGATGGTCTAACATCCGGTTCTCTAAAAGATCTGCCGCGTATAGGTTCTATTGTGATGGATCAAAAAGTGAAGCATATTGGAAAAGTGTCATCAGTTATTGGTTCGGTTTCCAGTCCTTATGTGATTGTCAAAGTCGCTAAAAATGTTTCTTTTTCTGAAGTTAAGGCTTGTGTGAACCAGAAATTATACGTGAAGTGAGAAAGTAGTGGCTTTCTTTTAGATTCAATACTGTTCACAACTATGAGGAAATGATATGGTCGAAGTTGAAAGGGTAAGACATTCTGATACGTCCGATAGGGAAAAAATGCGTGCAACGATCAAAGCACGTAAAGAGAAAGAAAAGGGTTCTGAAGTAGAAGAAAAGGTACTTGAGTGTCCGGAGTGTGGCAGTCATAACCTTGAGCAGGACTATGAGCGCGCCGAGCTTGTCTGTGGTGATTGTGGGCTTGTAGTAGATGCTGATTTCGTGGATGAAGGGCCAGAATGGCGTGCTTTTGACCATGATCAGAGAATGAAGCGTTCCCGTGTGGGCGCTCCAATGACCTATACTATTCATGACAAGGGTCTTTCTACCATGATTGACTGGAGGAATCGTGATTCCTATGGTAAATCAATTTCTTCCAAGAATCGTGCACAATTGTACCGTTTGAGGAAATGGCAGCGTCGTATCCGTGTGAGCAATGCTACGGAAAGAAACCTTGCATTCGCATTATCCGAACTGGATAGGATGGCTTCCGCACTTGGTTTGCCAAGAACTGTGCGTGAAACCGCTGCAGTTGTTTACCGTAAGGCAGTTGACAAAAACCTGATTCGCGGACGTAGTATTGAAGGTGTGGCCGCAGCAGCTTTGTATGCAGCATGCAGACAGTGCAGTGTTCCAAGAACGCTTGATGAAATCGGAGAGGTTTCAAGGGTAAGCAGGAAGGAAATCGGTAGAACATACCGTTTCATTTCCAGAGAATTGTCCCTCAAGCTTATGCCTACGTCTCCAATTGACTACGTTCCTCGTTTCTGCTCAGGATTAAACCTGAAAGGTGAGGTACAGGCAAGAGGTGTAGAAATTCTCAGACAGGCTTCCGAGAAGGAACTAACCAGTGGCCGTGGACCAACCGGTGTTGCAGCAGCAGCAATTTACATTGCTTCTATTCTCTGTGGCGAGCGCAGAACGCAGCGTGAGGTTGCAGACGTTGCTGGTGTGACTGAAGTTACTATCAGGAACCGGTACAAGGAACTTGCTGAAGAATTGGATATTGAAATTATTCTTTAAGCAAACAACTTGGATGGGGATGCTTTTATCATCCCTCAATCTCTTTTTCTTTTTATACCATGCTTGAAATTATCGAAATGCTTACCATCGGTTTTATCGTGGGTCTCACCGGTGCATTGGTCCCGGGTCCCATGTTACTTGTAACAATCGATGGGGCATTGAAAAAAGGATGGAAGGTAGGTCCTGCGGTTGTGGCGGGGCATGTGGCTATAGAATTAGTAATATGTGTTCTGATAGTTCTCGGATTAACTTCGCTTATCGGTGAGCGTGAGATGTCTATCATTTCGGTTGTAGGTGGAATTGTCTTGTTTGCGTTTGGAATTCTTACGATTATGCAGTCTCGCAGTTCTTCACAACTGGTTCAGAAAGCTGACGGAATTGTTTCAAATTCCTTTTCAGCAGGTGTACTTACTTCGGCTTCAAATCCTTATTTCTGGATTTGGTGGCTGGCAGCTGGCAGTGCACTGGTATTGCGTGGCCTTGAGATAGGGTTGCTTGCAGCAGTCTTTTTTGTGGTAGGTCATTGGATGGCTGATTTGGGTTGGTTTACCTTTGTTTCGGTTTCAATGAGCCGTGGAAAACAAATGATTTCAGATGTTGTTTACCGTAAAGTTCTGATTGGTTGCGGTGTTTTCCTGATGGGATTTGGAGCATGGTTTGCATTGGGGTGATTTTCTGGACTGCTTATGCGTGAAAGTTGAAAAAAGAAAAGGTGAACCTATAAGAGCAGTTCTTTTTGAACATAATTTGCTTGATAATTCATATAAAATTGCGGCTGATAGTGACTATCTTTTCATTCCAGTGAAATCTCATCCTGATGCATTTCTTCTTCCGCATCCAATAAACGTTGAGTATTACGAATGCGATCCGCAGCAAACCCAACTAACGCTGGAAGATCTGCTTGGCTATGCTCCCTCATTTGAGATTGTAGGGGATATTGCGATAATTGACTCAGACGAGCCGGATGCTGAGAAAGTGGCACAAGCTCTCTTAAAATTCCGTCCTCAGCTTAAGACCGTGCTTGGTGAAGGTTCTGCCATTGAAGGCGAGTTCCGGGTTCGACCCATGCGGTTGATTGCCGGAGAAAACAGCACAGAAACGATTCATAAGGATCATGGTTGTCTCTATGCGGTAGATATTGCGAAGGTGTACTTTTCCCCTCGGCTATCTACAGAGAGGCAGCGAATAGCCGAACAGATAGGCTCAGATGATGTGGTTGTGGATATGTTCGCAGGCGTGGGGCCTTACAGCATTCCGGCTGCAAAACGTTGCAGGAAAGTCTACGCAATCGACAAGAATCCTGAAGCTGTAAAGTTCCTGAAAAAGAACGTTGAGCTAAATAAGTTGGATAATGTAGAATCAATGGTGGCTGATGCCCATGAGCTGCCAAAGATCCTCGGACAGGTTGCTGATCATGTGATCATGAACCTACCTCATGATGCTTCTGATTTCCTGAATGAAGCAGTAGCCCTCGCAAAGCCGGAGGGTGTAATCCACTACTATGCAATGGCGCATGAGGATGCCCTATTCGAGCCTTCTCTTGAGCTCATCAATAAAGCCGCCTCCGATGCAGGCAGGATTGTGGAGGTGCTTGAGACTCGCACAGTCCGATCCTATGCTCCGCACCAGTATAATATCTGCATTGATGCCAGAATAGTTTAAGGATAAGGGAAATCATTAAATCCTTTTATCCGTATTTTCGATAGCATTACTTTGCGCCGTCGTGGCTTAGTGGTATAGCGGCTGATTCGTAATCAGCAGGCCGGGGGTTCGAATCCCTCCGACGGCTTTAACTCATAATGTTAAATCCTCGTTACTTTTTTTTGAATTAACTGTATTTATGTGTATTTTTTTGTAATGCTTTATTTGAGGGTTTTATGGGCTGGCAAAAAGAAAGCATGAACACACATGCAAAACAAATTTATACAACACGGATTGTTTGTTTTATATTCAATTTTAAAAATTGTGATTTCATGCGCATACTAATTGATACAAACATAATAATTTATAGGGAAAATTACGCGGTTGTCTCTGAAAGTCTAAAACAATTACTTGTAGCTTTACAAAAAAAAGATGTTAAAATACTTGTTCATCCTGATTCGACAGTTGATTTAAAAAGAGATAAAAATGAGTCTCGAAGAGAGATTTCAATCTCAAAACTTGAAACATACTTGAAGCTTGAATCTCCCCCTGATTACAGAAAAGATTCGACATTTCTGAGTATTATGGGAGTTCCGTCGAAAATTAATGATGAAATCGACAATTCAATTCTTTACTCGGTTTATCGTAATGCAGTTTCTTTTTTGGTCACAGAAGATAAGGGCATTCACAAAAAAGCAATTGCTTTGGAAATTAAAGATCAAGTTCTATCAATTGATGAAGCACTTGATATATTTGCTGAAAATGAAAAAACGATCACTTATCTTCCAGCTCTAAAAGATGACTTTTTACACTCTTTGGATATGAATGATTCATTTTTCGACTCACTAAAAAACGATTCTGGTAGAGATGAATTTACGAAATGGTTTAAAAATAAATGTGAGGGAGGAAGGAAATGTTTTGTTCATCACAAACCAGATGGTTCAATTGGTGCATTGTTGGTTTATAAAGATGAAAATGAAGCTTTAGATTCAACTCCAATGATTTCAAAATCAAGACGACTAAAGTTGTGCACATTTAAAGTATCTTATGTTGGAAACAAAATTGGCGAACTATTCCTTAAACTTGCGATCAATTTTTGCATTGAGAATGCTATTGATCAAATGTATCTAACCTATATCAAAAAAGGGGAAGATTGTGATTATTTGATTGAGTTGATTACTGAATATGGTTTCAATGATGTCGGCTATTTAAACGAAACTGGCGAACGAATTTTTATGAAAAACTTAGTCTCAACTTCCAATGAAGCACTTTTGTTAACACCAATTGAAATTTCTAAAATTTTATATCCTACTCTTTATGATGGTAAAAATGTAAACAAATTTATTGTGCCCATTCGACCCGTATGGCATGCAAAATTGTTCACTGATTATAGAAATAAAAATACTCGATCTCGTCAAACTATTTTATGTGAATATTGTGGTGATTTTATTGTTGAAGGAAATACTATAAAAAAAGCATATTTGTCACATTCTAAGATAACAACAATTTCACCGGGGGATCTTGTTTTGTTTTATCGGTCTTACGATGAACAAAAAATTACCTCAGTTGGAGTTGTTAAAGAATTTCATTATAGGTTAACCGACGAGGAAGAAATTATCCGTATTGTTGGTAAAAGAACGGTGT
>CAZHNA010000046.1:0-11657 GCA_964532775.1 uncultured Methanosarcinales archaeon | reverse complement strand
TGTACAAATGATCTAGTACTTGCTTCCATCATAATTTTAGAACCATTTTTTCGAACAGCAGATAGCTCAAATATTGAACCCTTTTCAGTTTGGGCATTGTTTGATGCAAAAAGATGATCCTCAAAAGAATCAATGTCAAAAAGTTCATTGGGCAACATTTTCATCAATTCTTTCTTGCTGTAACCCAGTTTATTTGCAGCCGTAAGGTTGACATCTAGAATCGAACCATCTGACCTAAATACAAAAATTGAATCATTCGAATAGTCAAACATTTGATTGAATTTTAGATTTAAATCTATCAATTTCAATGATTCTTTTTTTGCTATTCTGTAGAGGTGATATGAGAAAAGTATTAAGCAAAAAGCCAGAAATAAAGCTGTTAGGAATAAATCATCTAATTCATAGGCTTCATATAGATAAAAATGATGAATGGTTTTTTCAAATAAATCAAAACGTGTAAAAATAATCCCAACAATTGTAGTTGAAGCTAAAATGAGTAAAATGTCACGAATAACAAGGTTGCTATGTGAATTCTTGCTCTCTAAGTGATTTTTCACTGAATCGCCCCAATCAAAAACAAATCAATAATTAGTACATATTTTATATATTATAAATTGTATATAACTTTTCCTATAGAAGATTGTATCGTTTCCATCAATTTTGGCCCATAAAAAATATATTAAATACGTCGGCCTTATTTTTAAAATGTTATCCCCCTCAAAAAGCAAGCTCGAAAAACAAGGTTCTAAACCACCCCTCACAAACCATAAAACATTCTGTAATCGTCCAGAGCCTTCTGGGCCTGTAGAGGATACTTCTTTTGCAGAAAATGAATGAAATTATCTCTTCCACTGCACTCCTTCACTGATTTCAGCATATCAATAGCAAACTGCCCGGATTGAGAATTTCCTTTTTTCATTTCAAACGAGAGGCAGAGGGCATCTGGAGGGAAGCTTAACCGAATATTGGGTGAGACTGAGCCAAGCAAAACGCCTTTTTCGAGTGAGCTATAAGCCGGGACACCTATCTGGTTTATGCGATCCACACCAGTTAGATGATTGAAATTCTCTTTGTTGTAGGAATGGAATTCCACGTAAACCTCGGGTTGGTAGGTCTCAATTAACTCAGTAATCAGTTTACCGGGATCATTATAGTAACGTGAATCAAGAGTAGAAATGTAATCCTCTCTATCAACAATCGGAACCAGCATTAAACTACCTTTAGAAGGAGTTCTTAGGGACATTAAGCGATTAGAGGTGTCTTTCCATTCATTGCCGTGCAACCCCGCCACAAACAGTCTGAATGGTCTTCCTTTACCGTAAATCCGGGAAAACACGGATTACCTCCGCTTATTCTTTCTTTGCAAAAATGTAAACTTCACGTTTCTTGGGTTCAATAACTTCAACTATTGATAATCCCAATGAAGCTATTTTTTGTACCCATCTCTTATGCGTTCTTGCCTTGTCTATCTTCAAAACCTGAAGCAATTTCCCGCCTTCCTTCAGGAGTGGCAGAATACGCTCAAGAGCTTCAATGGAATCATTCGGCTCCAATGTCATATCCGAGAGAATGACATCCACCGGAGTCTCCGCCAATTCCTCAAGGGGATGTGAAAAAACGTCCCCTAAAATGATATCAATGTTTTCATTCTCATAAGCCAGTTTGCCCAACTCGGAACGAAAATGCTTGCTGAATTCAACACCTGTAACATGACCCGCGATTTCAGATGCATATAAAAGAAAACCACCGGCACTTGAACCAAGGTCAAGAACCTTGTCTCCTGCCTCAAGAATACCCGTTACTTCCTGAATCTCCTGTAATTTAAAATAGCCTTCCGGCTTGTCCAGCCCTTCAGTTACCTCTATTGAATTCAGGGAAGAAACATCCTTTGATGTTTTAGTGACTACTGCACCGTCCACCTTGACTTCGCCGTTTGAAATGGCCTTCTTAGCCCTTCCACGTGAACTGAAAATATCGGTCTCTACAAGAAAGGAATCGAGTCTCATTGATAGCTGAATATGGTCCTTAGTATAAATAGCTAAAGCAAATCAGACCTATTTCCAAAAATAAAAGTGTTTATTTTTCAGTCGTAAAATAATGACACTTAATTCCTTCAGGATCAAAACAAAGGTTGCAGGAAATACATTTCACAACCGAAGCACCCTCTTTAATCTTTGGCACCAGATCCGGCTCACATATAAATGGACGACTCATGGACACCATATCTGCATAAACCCTTAGCACAAGATCCATCATATTTCTGGAGCGAATTCCACCCACCAAAATTATCGGAATATTGACAGTGTCTTTGATCATTTTTGCATATCGTCTGAAATAAGCTTCCTTATCCTCGGAATCTATGTCAGGTTGGGACATCACGGAACCTGCTTCAAAGATGCCGCCACTAACCTCTATTGCACAAATTCCAGCTTTCTCAAGAATAGCTGCAATTTCAACGCATTCAGGCGCATCAAGCCCGATTTTTCCGGAATAAATATCAAAACCATCAGTCGCATTCAGCTTAACCATAATCGGATAATCAATACCTACACGATCCTGTATTCCTTTAATAATTTCCACAATTATACGTGTACGGTTTTCCACAGATCCTCCCCATTCATCAGTACGTCTGTTGGTATACGGGGAAATGAAACTGCTCAAAAGGAAACCGTGGGCACAATGCAACTGCACACCGTCAAACCCTGCCTCTTTAGTGCGTCTTGCAGCCTCCACAAAATCATCAATTGTTTGCAGAATCTCCTCATCCGTCATTTCCAGTGGTTTTTTTCCGGAAGCTTCATCTTTAACTGCTGATGGACCAAGGAGAATACTATCCCTCCTCACAAGAGATTGTCTTCCACCGTGAACTATCTGGGCAACTATTTTGCTGTCGTATTTGTGAACGCGGGAAGTTATTTCAGAATAAGGACCAACAACCCTGTCATCATAGATACCCTGCTGCTATTCATCGCTTTTACCCTGAGGATTCACATAGGAATAGCCCGTGATAATCAAACCTACATCATTGCGGGCAAGCTCCTCATACATATCGCCTATCGCGGCAGTAGGAGTGCCGTCATCATCTGCAAGACACTCATTGGTTGCAGATCTAACAAAACGATTTGCAACTTCAAGATTTCCTAATTTGATGGGTTCAAAAAGCATGCTCTTAATGATGGCATGCATGATAATTATGTTTTTGCAAAATGCTGGAATACCATCAGGAATTTTTCAATTCTTCAACTGTTTCCCGTAGCTGCTCGTTCCCCAATCTGAAAAGAAGTAACGCTATGTAAAGGGAAATAAATGCGACAAAATTGATAAGAAGAACCATTTGTAGAGTTGGACCCTCAAGTCCACCACTACCCGAGCCATATGAGGAATCACCAAACATAAGCGGATGGGCACTTCTCCAAAGTCTTATTGAAAAGAAACTCAGTGGCACTGACATAAAACCAACAATTCCGAAAACAGAAGAAAGTCGTGCACGACTTGCAACATCATCGATGGAATTGCGCAGAAGCAGGTAAACCGCATAAACCAGGAAAAGCACGAGAGAAGTTGTCAGGCGTGGCTCCCATATCCAATACCATCCCCAAATTTGTTTGGCCCAAATAGAACCCGTTGCCAACACAAGAAAAGCGAAGATCAAACCAATCTCAGCAGATGATCTGGCAAGAATGTCCCATGAGATATCACGGGTTCGCAAGTACTGTATGCTTGCTATGAAAACAACTGCAAAGGCAAGGTACGAAAGAATAGCAATAGGCATGTGAAAGTAGAAAATATTAAATGAGCTGTCAAGAACATTTCCTGAACCATCTTTCATTACAGGGAGAAGGAAAAAAACGGAATAAATGGCAACTGCTATCAGGATTCCCGAAAACAAAGCCATTATGCGTTCATATTTTCCATAATTCATGATTCCACCACTGATAACGGATTTATCCTAGAATACATTGCAACTATATTAATTGTTAGTCCTCAATCACGTATTCAAATACAAGTGAAGCAACTGCAAGGAACACTATATCATAAACGAACAGAAGCCTGAGATAAGTTGAAATTGTACTCAAATCCCCGCCCTCAAAAACCGCAGATGTTGCGGACACCGCCGGAATTAGTACTGGGACTAGCAAAGGCAGAAGAAGTACAGGAAGCATGATTTCTTTCGCCCGTATATTTTGCACAAGAGCAGATAGCAAAACGCCAACTGAAGCAAAACCGATAGTTCCCCCCAGTACAATTAATACGAAAAGAGGTGACAAGACGGCGAAATTAAACAAAATTGAAAACAAAATTATCGTTATTACCTCAACAATCAGCATTATGGAAACCGTAAAAACTACTTTTCCAAGGTAAATTGAAATCGGTGAGATCGGGCATATTTTCAATGCCTGAATTGCACCGTTTTGGGTTTCCGAAGCAAACGCACGGGAAAAACCCAGTGTTCCTGCAAACACAAAACAAATCCAGAGAACACCAGAGCCAAGTGTAGCAACATCCCCTGAAGAAGCAGTCAGATCAGAAAAAGCGATGCTAAAAACCACCAATACAAGGAAGGAAAACAGGAGCATAGAATTGAGTAATTCTTTTGCACGGGCTTCAATACGGAAATCCTTGGCAGCTATATGCAGGGCTTTAATCATTGCATCTCACCCACACATGCATCAATTCCACATACTTCCGCAATCTTTTCCCGAACCGACTCGTCTTTTGAACTAACATCAGCAACCAACTTACCGGAATCCATCACAAGGATGCGATCACACATGGATATGGCAAAATCAATATTGTGAGTTACCATAAGCCTTGTAGTTGTGGATTTTTTGATCAGGAGTTGTTCCATGATTTTCGAGGCGCCCGGATCAAGACCGCTGAATGGTTCATCCAGAAACAGGACAGAAGGATTGTGAATCAGAGCACGTGCAAAGGACAGGCGCTGTGTCATGCCCCGGGAAAAGTTACCGACCCTATCCGTAGCACGTTTCCATAATCCAACTTCATTTAGCAATTTGTCCACTTGCTCATCAAGTAAGTTCTTGTCCAGATCATAGAGTTTTCCAAAAAAATGAAGGTTTTCTATGGCATTTAGCTCATCGTAGAGGTAGGATTCATGAGATAAAACCCCGAATTCTTTTTTTATCGCCATCGAGTCATCAGAAAGCGAGACGCCATTAATCAGGATTTCACCTTTTGATGGCTTCAATCTTGCTGAAAGCAATTTGAGCAACGTGGATTTGCCTGCACCGTTAGGGCCTGTAATTGCAACAAATTCTCCGGCACCAATGTGAAGATCAATACTATCCACCGCAGGAATCTTGCCATAGTTTTTCACGAGACCCTCTGCAACAATCAAATCATTCATCACCTAAGAATGGAAGTCGGGATAAATTAATATTTGGATGATTTTGACCAAAAACAATAAGTTCTGAGCAAAACCATTTCTTTTGGGGTATAACTTATGGGTTCAGAAAGTTATAAAAGAATTCTTGTGGCGACCGATGGGTCTGAAAATGTGAAGAATGCGATTGATTGGAGTGTTGAACTTGCCCGGGCAACCGGAGCACAACTTTTCGCCGTATATGTAATACCAAATGTCAACATTGGGTTTGCTTCACGCGGTGCCAGTTGGGCAGAATCATTCAAAGAGCACATGGAAGAAGAAGGCTGCAGTGCTACACAATATGTTGATGGAGCTGCAAAGAAAGCCGGGGTCGAAGTTGAATCTACAATTCTTGAGGGAAATCCCACTGACACAATTCTTGAGTATGCTGAAAACAATGGAATAGATCTCATTGTAATGGGGACTCTCGGGAAAACGGGAATCAAACGTTTCCTCCTTGGAAGTGTTGCTGAAAACATAGTCAGGCATTTTACAAAACAGGTGCTTGTAGTTCCCTAAAAACAGCGAAAATGAATAATATTATATAGCAATATAACGTTCGTGGTTTCACGAACAGCCGTGGTACCACACACCAAAATGACATCTAACCACGGTTGTTCGTGCGGGGGAATAATTGTGGAAAATAATCACAAATCGGAAACTGATGACGATTGGAAACACGTATCAGAAACTGAATGGAAGAAACGTCTGAAACCTGAAGAATTCCAGATCTTGCGCCAAAAAGGAACCGAAGCACCATTTTCAGGAGAATATGACAGCCACTCTGAAAGCGGTATCTATAAGTGCGCAGCTTGCGATCAGGATCTTTTTTCATCGAAGACAAAGTATGATGCAGGGACAGGTTGGCCAAGTTTCTGGGCTGCAATATCTGAAGATAAAATCGAACGTGTTGCGGACTATAGTCTCATGGTTAAACGAACAGAAGTAACCTGTAGTCGTTGCGGAAGCCATCTTGGACACGTATTTGATGACGGACCTAAACCTACCGGAGAGCATTTCTGTATCGATTCCCTTGCTTTAAAATTCATACCTGAGACTGATTAAAACAACGATAGGTTTATCATAACCTCAACAATACCTACAATCGTGTGAGAGAGGAAGGGTGGCTGCCGGGTCTTATTGACCTGAGGAAAGTCTCCCCACCAATCCAGAAACGCGAATGCCTGTGAAGGGCATCGGGCGAGAGCTCGGGCAGTTGGGAAACCAACTCTTGCAACCACGGTTGCATGATGGCACAGAAACGATATCGACCCATGTTAATGCGATGATATTGAAAAATTGAGGTCGCATGGTGTTCGAATGGAACGGCGAATCCTCGCGGGTGCAAGTCGGAAGTAGGGGATCAGATGGCATCTGGATCATCCCCCGAAGTATTGACGCTAAGCCGAATGCCACCAGTGTATTTTACACCAACAGAAGGGAGCTTACTCCCCTCACTCACACACATTCGGACTAGTTTTAAAATCCTGTATTTTTATTAGCATTTCATCATAGTTCAAGCAGGTATTGAAGCACCCATCATTCAGAAGAGAAAATCCAACAATAGGTATATTGGTACTTCTCAATGAACGCATACCTTTATTGATCTCATAATTGCAGGCAACAACAAATACACCATCTGCTTTTTGGCTCCTCAAGATGCGCTCAACAAAAGACGAACCTGTTACGATGAAAAAACCATAGCCTTCGGATTCAGCTTTTTCCTTGAGTTTACCCACATCACATTTGCCACAATTTACGCATTGTATGCCCAGTCTTGTGGAAGATGCAGGACAATCCAGTGAACGCATGCAATGAGGTACAAACATTATTCTTTTCGAGGATTCCAGAAAAGACCCATTATGTGCAATGTTTTTCATGGAAACCATCCATGTATCAAGAATCCGTGGATCTGAAAATTTACAAAATAGATACTTTAGAGGCAAATAGAAAAAGTCAAGTATCGATGAGAAAAAACCTGCTAAATGAACATGCCTTTTTACACTGGTTTTACTCATAAAAAGAGCAAATGCACTGAAAATTACAGATACAATCAGCACCCAGATAAGCGCATGGCCAATCAGATTATACATCACATAACCTCATAGTCTTAATTACTTCATTCACGTCAACTGACGTTTCAAAACACCCGTCTTTCAAAAGACAGACTCCCTGAACAGGCATAAAGGACACTTCTTCCATAGCTTCGGAGAGTTCAGTATAACACGCTACACCTATACACGAAGACGGTTTGAACTGTTTAATAATTTTCTTAATAAAACTGCCACCAGGCACTACGAATGTAGTAAAACCCAGATCATCAGCAGCTTTTGATATTTTGCCGATTGAACACTTTCCACATCGTTTGCATTCATAGCCAAAGATTGGATGACACTTTGCAGTGCAATCCCCATGCCTCAGGCATTGCGGAAGAAAAAGTACTCTTTTACCTTTGTTGTGAATGAAAGCATTGCGCATGACAGCGTTGCGAACCTCAATGAGAATTTCATCCACCAGTGTTTCACGAATTTGGAAAGCTCCACAGATCCATTTTGCAGGAGAGTAGAACAAATAAAGAATAAAGAGCACGAAATTTGGAAACAGAATTTTTCGTTGTTTAAAGCTGTATGCACCAAGGATTAAAGCGAGCATTAGCCCAATAAATGCTACAATTGCTGCGTAAACAAAAACTTTTCCCAGAAGTTCATAGGGAATTTCCATGGACTGATAAGTGGTACAGGATATTTAAAATTAACCAGCAAAAAATGTGAAGGGGATAATTGTATCCCCAAACCACTTTATTTTGCCTGATCTTCACAATCGTCCAGACTTATTCCAAGAGCTTCAGCAGTCAGTACGATAATATCTTCAACTTCAAGTTCCTCGACTGAAAGGTTCAAGGAATCCCTTCCATCACAGAGGTTCCTTTTACAGAAAGGACAAGCACTTGAAAGTATATCTGGTTCCTTTTCAAGAGCATCCTGCACACGAGTTTCCGCAACACCAAGCGCAAGGTCGGGAACTCCTGCTTTCACACCACCACCTGCTCCACAGCAGCGCTGGTTTTCTCTGATTCTGTCCATTTCAACGAATTTTAACCCCGGAATGTTTTCCAGAACAAACCTCGGGGGATCATATACACCCACATGACGGCCCAGATGGCATGGATCGTGATAGGTAACGACCTTATTATCAAAAGGTTTCTTCCAGTCAAGTTTCCCTTCTTTGATAAGATCTTCAAGGAACTCCGAAATATGTATAATTTCAAATGGAAGTTTCTCGCCGAGGAGCCTTGGCCAGTCAATAATAGCAGTACGATAACATCCAGCACAGGCAAAAAGAACTTTTGTGGCACCTTTTGCTATTATGCCATCAACATTTTTCCTGGCAGCCTTGCGGGCAATATCTTCAAGTTCATACTGACCAGTCCTTATCAGAGCAGAACAGCAACAAACCTCATCTTCACCCAGCATACTGAAATCTATATCAAGATGATTCAATACCCGCGCTGTGGCAAGAGCAAGCTTTTGCTGCCTCAATTCTGCAGTACAACCTCCGAAATACAGGTAATCTGCTTTGTCAGCAATCTTAACGTCATCAGGAATCCAGTTCAAGCGGTCCTTGGGATCACCCATATAGGGATTTTGGTATTCACCTATGAGCTTGACAAACATAGCCTGTTTACCGTATGGACCATTTCCACGCTTTACAAGATTTGCCCGCATGGCTTCCCAGAGTTCAACTGTGTTGATACCAGATTCACAGACAGTGCCACACATACCACATGTGCTGCATTTGTAAAGATCATCCTTAAATTGATCAATTTCTTCTTCGGGGATTTCACGAGGACCAAACAGCTTTGCACGCAGACCATAAGACTTACTCATAAACTCTTTCCAGCGGAGAATCTTATCTCTGGGAGCAAGTCCTGGATCCTTTCCTGATGCATCATAGGTAGGGCACCATTTCACACACTCGCCACAACGGCTACATGAATCAATTTCCATGAGCTGGACTGAAGTAAGGTTTTTAATATCAATTGAAGGGTCTCTTTTTGTCATATCACTCGCCTCCTTTGTTTGCCAGGATGGTAAGCGGTATTGCAATCATGTGGATGTATTTGCTGTACGGAATGTATGCAATACAGAACAGCAGTGAAATAACCACGTGGAACAAAGCTGCAGGTGGTGCCCATTCGTAGTGGAGACCCATACCCCAGAAAGTACCGTTTCTGATACCATCTGCAATAAAACCGGTGACTGTTATCAAAGTCAGGCCACCAAGCAAGATGGAGTCATATGCAATTGTGCTTTCACGCATACTCTGTATGAAAAGCCTTCTTGCAATTGCAATAATGATACCTGTGAGCAAGATATAGCTGAACAGGTCGTTGGGGATGGAAAGAAGCTCCCTGAAAACTTCAGGATCTGGACCCATGTGAAGTGCCATGTGAATTACTTCCACAAGGAACATAAGAACAGACATTACAAAAAGAGCCATCCAGCCAACAAAAATTGTGATGTGCATGAACCAGCGAAGAGGACTGCGGCGCATAATACGCCTCTGGAAAAGGATGTCAAGAACAAGGGTTACAATAATATTCTGCCCGTGACCGCGACCTTCAGCACTCATTTGGCGAATAAGTGTCTTTGGGAAAGTAAAAATGCTGCCATTGGAAGTTTTACCTCCATATTCTTCAGCACCTACGCCCCATTTTTTCAAATTTATATACATTCCGTAGAGGAAAATCAATATCGAAAGGGTGGCCAAAATCATGACCTGCACGAAAGTGATCCTCAAAGCATCGGATATCCCCGAAAAGTATTCCATAGCCATAACGTCTATCTCCTGAATAATCTATATAAGATGCCTTTTTAAATAAATCTCATAAGTATGGTTTAGTGCATATTCTGCACATGGTTTAGTATGCTTTTAAACCATATTTATGGCTTATTGGCATGTCAATTGTATTTAAAGATTTTCATGCATTGATGCGGAAAAAAGCACAAAACGATAATTCATAGGTAGATGGGAAAAAAAGAAAGAAAGCTTCAAGTATTAGAACTTAAAGCCCAATCTCTTTCTTGAACTCTTCAAGTCCCATTTCATCAATAACGCGACCAATGCGCCATTTCTTTGAGTGGGTCTTGTAGAAGCTAATAACTTTGTCCACGAGTTCCATAACTTCTTCGTCATTTAGTTCCTCGGCAATAACATCACCAAGACGTGGACGAATACCTGCGTTTCCGCCAACCAGTACGTTGTAGCCCTTAGGAGTTCCGATAATTCCAAGATCCTTCACAGCAGATTCAGCGCATGAGTTCATGCAACCTGAAACTCCAATCTTGAATTTGGAAGGAAGTTCCATCCCGTGGTACTTTTCATCAAGTGCAAGTCCGAGTTCTACGGAATCCTGCTGCCCACGTTTACAGAATGTTGTACCCGGACATATTTTGATACTCCTGACACAAAGACCAATTGCTGCTGCAGGTTTCATGCCAAGGTCTTCCCAGGCACCGTCGATATCCTCTTCCTTGAGCCCAACAATACAAACACGCTGAGCGGATGTTAATTTGAGAGCTGCTGCTTCGTATTTGTCTGCGACATCTGCAATCTTGCGAAGCATGTCTGGGGTAACAAGACCACCAGGGGACTGGGGAGCAATTGCATAAGTTTCCCGGTCCCGCTGTAGGATTGCACCTTTCTCAAGAAGATCTTTTTTAGTCATTTAAAAACCTCTCTTAATCGCCTTTCTCAAGCCTTCTGAGAAGACCGGTAAGTCCTGCCCTGTGGCGTGCTTCATCATCGGAAGCTTTGGCAAAGAAATGAACTGCATGCTCATTGCCTTCTTCATGTGCAATCTGTGCAGCTTCAGCCTTTTCGCCTTCTGCCATTGTTTCGCCTTCAAGCATCATCTTGAGGTTCTCAACAGTTGTATCTTTGATCAGTCCGAGAAATTCGACAACTTCAGCTGCATGCCATGCTTCATCCATAGCAATCTGGCGAAGGTAAACTGCCACTTCAGGATATCCTTCCCTTTCTGCAAGTTTGGATATTGCCAAGTACCAGCTACATTCTTTCGTTTCACCTTTAAAGGTCTGCTTTAAAATTTTTTCCAGGGTCATCTTTTCACTCCTTTTATACATTATTAATGAAGTACTTAAAAGAATTGTTCGTACTATAGATTATGCTATAGCTAGTTTTCTGCATCATAATTGAACAATCATTGTATACTGCATACATTATCTTTTGAGATATGTAAAAAATTATA
>CAZHNA010000045.1:0-11781 GCA_964532775.1 uncultured Methanosarcinales archaeon | reverse complement strand
TAAGATCATACAGATCATAAAACAATGGGAATTCCGGCGCATAGCCCTGACCCCAGAACCAGATTGAATTTGCAGGCTTTTTGCCCTCTTCAATCCTCTTGATATTCACAGGATGATTCTCAAGGATATCCCACGAAGATTCAATTAATTTGCTGAGCTCTTCGGATGCTTCCCCTTTGGGCATGTAGTCTTTCGCAGGCTGCTCCAAAACATCATGGGGTGGAGTGCAATCACAATCCACACCGAATGGGGCAATCATAAGATGACGGTAGCTAAATCCCGGGTAAAAGTGCACCTTATCCCCTAAGTGCTCTTCAACGGCTTCGATGAGCTGTGCAGCCTCACCACTTGAGATATGTCCTGCACTATGATCAAGAATCAAGCCATTTTCAATGGTTATTAAATTACAACGAAATGCAACTTCCCCTTCTTTTAAGCCAACTCCCATACTTGCAGCTTCGAGGGGAGCACGACCTGAGTAGTATTTTCGTGGATCGTAGCCCAAAACGGACATATTCGCTACATCGCTTCCGGCAGGATAACCTTCAGGAACATTGCTTGCAAGACCACATACTCCTTCCAGTGCCATTTTGTCCATGTTCGGAGTTGATGCGGCTTCCAGAATCGTTTTCCCCTTGAGAACGTCAATAGGGTGATCTGCCATCCCGTCACCAATGAGTACTACGTATTTCATAGTACAACCATGGAAAAACTGCTATATATCTTCTGTTAGTAACTTTAAACAATATATGAGGAGGAAGGTAAAATGAAAACCGCCATTCTGATAACCGCCTTTCTGTTGATTCTAACAACCATAACAATAGGTACTGCCATTGAAGATGAACCACCAATCCTGTACTATGAAACTGATGCCTCCATTGGTGATGCCTTTGCCCTTCAGCAGGACTACTCCATAGAGATCATGGATATTAACAGCAACAACGGCGATCTCTGGATTCGTGTGTCACTTGAGGGGGATAAAGTGGACAATGGTTTTGCCCAGGAAAACAATCCTTATGAATACATTCTTGAAATCGAAGATGAAGATGATGAGGACGAAACAAAGGAATACCTCATAGTAAAAGTCTCCTTTATTGACAAAAAGGAATCCGATGATGAAACTATTTCTGAAATTCTGATTGAGCAATTCCTTGATCCTGAAAGATCCGATTCCGATTTCCTGATTCTGGGTTCTGGCACCTCCGTAGAGGAAGGTGAAGAAGAGAGTCTTGAAAATGGATATACTGTCACCTCCACAGAGGTTGATACCGATACTGCAAATCTTATACTGAAAAAAGATGGCAATATCCTGAAAGCTGAAGATGAAATGGAAGAAGGTGACGTCTTTAGCTACACGCTCAAGGGTAATGGAGAAGTAAACACCATTTTCATGGCTTATGTGGATACCCTTTTTGAAGGCAAAGACTCAAACACAATAATCCTCAGAAATGTAACTCTTCGCAAGGATACTGGGATAGATGCTGGCCTTAATATTGAAATAACATTGAATGATGTAGCTGCAGGCGAGGAAGCAATTGTCAGCTATACAATTGATGCAGATGCCACTAAAATAGAAGTATTCCTTGATGGAAAATTAATTGATGCTCGAAACGATGTTGACGCTGGAACTTATGCTTCAATCACAGGAAAACTTGATGCAAGTATCTATGAAATTTCTGTAAAAGCGATTACAACCGATGGACTGGAAGTAGAGGAAGATATTGCATTTGAAGTAACTGAAACCGGAAGCCAAACTGTAGACGAAAATGACATCGATTCTATTGTTGAAGATGTAGTCGATGGAATTAACACATCTGGTATTGAAGAAGAACTAAAAGGGATTCCGGGTTTTGGTGTAATTGCATCAGTTCTTGCTCTTGTTTCAGCCCTTATATGGAAGCGCAGTTGAAATGACGGTTCATAATGTTTATATCACACTGCTCTATTATACTGCCAAGAAGCGATTAAAGCTTACAGAAGCGTGATTTGTAATGAGATACGTAATGAAATTTGGCGGGACGTCTATTGCGGATGGAAAGAAGATCCGTCATGTCGCCAACCTCCTCAATGAGTACAAAAATAACGGCCATGAAGTAGTAGCAGTCACTTCGGCACTTGGCGATGTTACTGATGGTTTGCTTGAAAACGCCATGGAAGCTTCCCGGAAAGGAAAGGTTTCACAAATCAAGGAGTTCATGGCTAAGCTTGCAAAAAAACACTATGATGCCGTGGAAGAAGCCGTTGATGATGACAGTGCTTCAGACGATGCCATAGAGCAAATTGATGCTCGCATTGATGAGCTTGAGAAAGCACTTATTGGGATTTGTTATCTCGGGGAATTAACCCCACGTTCCATTGATTACATTTCATCCTACGGAGAAAGGCTTGCTGCACCAATTGTAAGTGGAGCAATACGCAGCCTTGGAACCAAATCAAAACCATTTACTGGTGGAGAAGCAGGCATTGTTACCGACAGCAACTATGGACAGGCTGCCCCACTGGAAAAAACCTATGAAAATGTCGGAAAAATAATTGGAGAAATCGTTTCAGATCATATTCCTGTAGTCACCGGATTCATTGCTGAAAATGAAGAAGGTATTACTACAACCCTTGGCCGTAGTGGATCTGATTTTACTGCATCCATTATTGGTGCTGCTGTAAAAGCAGATGAGATCTGGTTGTGGAAAGAAGTACACGGTGTAATGACCAGTGACCCCCGTATTGTACCTGAAGCACGTCCAATCATGCAGATTTCCTACATCGAAGCAATGGAACTATCCTACTTCGGTGCCAAAGTTCTCCACCCAAGAACCATTGTTCCCGCCATCAAACACGGCATACCGGTCAGAGTCAAAAACACGTTTGAGCCGGACTTTGGAGGAACACTCATTGTGGCAGACCAGACCCGTAGCGAAGATGTGGTCAAGGCGGTCACACTTATCCGTAATGTTGCATCCATAAATATTTCCGGTGCTGGAATGGTAGGTGCAATTGGTACGGCTGCGCGCGTATTTTCGGTTCTTGCAGACGTAGGAGTGAACATTATTATGATCAGTCAGAGCTCATCTGAAGCTAACATGTCATTTGTAGTCGAAGATGCCCATCTGGATATTGCAGTGAAAGCTCTTCAATCCGAAATTGAGAAAAATACCATTGCGGATGTGGCCTGTGACACCAACATTTGTGTAGTTGCAGTCGTTGGAGCTGGAATGGATGGCATACCCGGAGTATCGGGCAGGGTTTTTGGCGTTTTAGGCCGAAAAAAGATCAATGTGATTATGATCAGTCAGGGATCCTCGCAACATAACATTTCATTTGTCACCAGTGCAGAAGAAGCCGAAGATGCAGTCAGGGTTCTTAACCGGGAATTCGAACTTGGAAAACCTCAGGAGGAATGATTTTTGCAGGAAAAGAAACTCACATATGCTGATTCCGGCGTAGATATCCATGAAGAAGAAGGTACAATCGGAAACCTGACAAAAAGCATGACCTACCGCAGGGAAGGTATTGGAGCACCCTTGACAAATATCGGCCACTATGCCGGTCTTATGGATTTCGGAGATAATGCACTTGCAATGGCTACAGATGGTGTTGGCTCAAAAGTACTCATTGCAACAGAAATCAAAAAATGGGATACAGTGGGAATTGACTGTATTGCTATGAATGTTAATGATCTACTGGCAATCGGTGCTGAACCTATTGGTTTTGTGGATTACCTTGCAGTTGAAAAGCACTCCGAAGAATTTGCCCGCCAGATTGGTGTTGGGCTTGCAAAAGGTGCTGAGATCTCAAAAATGTCAATCCTCGGAGGAGAAACAGCCACCTTACCTGAAATTGTCAATGGGTTTGACCTCGCAGGAACCTGTCTTGGCATGGTTAAGAAAGACGAAGTTATAACCGGCGAAAATGTGGAAATCGGTGATGTCCTTGTGGGGCTCCCAAGCAGCGGAATACACAGCAATGGTTACACCCTTGTTCGCAGGATTATTGAAGATTCCAGTTATTCTTATCACGATCCTCTCCCCTACAATTCATCAAAAACCATTGGAGAAGAACTCATAACCCCTACTCGCATTTACATGGAAGTGCTGGACGTAATACGGGAATGCAACGTTCACGGCCTTGCACATATTACCGGCAGTGGATTGTTAAAACTCCAGAGAGTAACCGATCTTGGATTTGAGTTTACTGACCCCATCGAGCCTCCTGAAATTTTCAAATTCCTTCAGGAAGAAGGTGGCGTGGAAGAAGCTGAAATGTATCGCACCTTCAATATGGGAATGGGTTTCCTAATTATTCTCCCACCAGAAGAAGCTGAAAAAGCTGCCAGTCTGTGTAACGGTAAAATTGTGGGTAAAATCGTGGAAAAGGGTATTAAACTAAAAGGAATAGACTTTATCTAAGGGTAATAAAATGTCCTGTATCAATGATATTCCGTATGAAATAATGCTCAAGGGCGTCTCACCGAAAGAATGCGAGGATTTCGTTATCCGGAATTCGGATGAAGTTTTCCATGTTCCTGCCGGCCACACAATTAGAGGTGTTATGCTCAGGGGAGCGAAAACAATTCCAATCGGTATAAAGGGAAATGCAATCTACTTCCAATACGTGAAACCCTGTTCCGGCCTCTTTGTGCTTAAGCTAGACAACGCCGAAGATGAAATCGAGACACTTCGCAAAAGCGGACACTAATCAGATTTTTGCGAGACTGCCTTTTTCTACCACACATTTCATGAAATTACCTGAAGGGAATTCATGAACCGTGGAAGCTATTACCAAACCCATACCGATTTCTTTCTTTACCATTACCGGCTGTTTTTTTTCATTTTCAAGTATTATGGTAGCTTCGGCTTTTGAGAAATAGCCATCACATTCCACAGGTTCGGAGAGATTATCAACAATACATGAAATATCACTCTGATCCACCTGGCTCAGGGAAAGTTGCTCGTGTTCTTCAACATACTCCAACCCAAAGGGAAGCCAATTGAAAGAATAGGATTGAACCAATGGCCCGAATATAACGAGAGTGCCGCCTTTCTCCACGAAGTCAACGAGTTTCTTTCCCTTATTCCCAATTGATCTGTGTATTTTGCTATAGGCAGGATTCGCAAAACCTGTAGGCAGGACAAGACACTTTGACGCAGGAAGGAAAGGTGTTCCAAGAGCAGCAGCATCCACTCTCATACATGAAAGTCCATGCTCTGTAAACAGTTTTTCAAAAAGGAGAGGAGAATCCCATACAAGCATCACGTCGGTCATGGAAAACAGCTACGGTTACATTTGAGATTAATATTATGCTTTAATTGTATTCTACAACCAGAAGTGGAGCGCTGGCAGAAACACCATTGTACGATTCAACCACACGTTTGCCCGTGCCATTGATAATGAGTGTCATTGAATTTCCAGAATTCCATCCGGATCTACTGACTATTTCCTGAACAACACTTGAAATATCAGGTGATTCAAGAGTCTGTCCCACGGCAGGAGATGGAAGGCTGCTCCACGGGACAACCGCAGACGTTTCGTCCCGACTGCTAATATTGTAGCTTGAACTGCTAAATTCCGGAGAATTGTCACTATCGTGACCGTAAATATTCAAATTGGTAGGTTGACCGTTGCTCTCATCAATAACAAACACCAGTTTTGCGCTGCTAATCGTACTTCCCTGAGGAATGTCTACATTCTGGAAACGCATGCCTATTTCCTGATTCCGGCTGCCGTCACGAACTAGTTCAAGATCATCGCTGGCCCTTGACATCGCACCATTTGAAACCCTTTCCTCGGCATCGTCATTGGAAGCACTCACACGATACGAGCTGCTACTCTGAGGAGGTGTCGCTGAATTGTATATCTGTGCGATTTCCGATCCGGCGAGGACTGAATCACAAATCCTTACATCATCCATGTCACCCAAAAATGCTTGGTCTACCGCAAAATTGCCACCAATCGAATCCTGCTCCTGACCAATAACCACAGAACCTCCTGTATCAATGGAATTCCCACTCGCAAGAGTACCGGTATATGCAAGAGAACCATCTTTGTATAGTTTAGTGGATCCATCTGAACTATCCCAAGTCACTGCGATATGGTGCCAATCACCGTCGTTTGCAGATATGCCTGTAGCAACATGGGAACTACCTCTGTATATGGAAAATGATCTGTAATTAAAGATCAGGAATTCATTATTGTTAGAAGCGGCATAGGAGAATGGCGTTCCACTCTTGGTATTGTCCGAGCTTTTCATCCAGAACATAACGGTTATTTCGTTCTGTGGCAAGTCCATTGTTTTTTGGACATAATCATTGGTCCCATCAAATGAAAGACCGTTGCCATCTATAGCCGTAATCCAGGTAGCACCATGGATTGCAGCATCATAGGATCCCACACTGTCATACGCTATTGAACCCAAACCTGTATTGAATGCCCATCTGGCAAATCCACATACTTGAGGAGATGCCCCCCCGCCAGAACCCGTTGCAACAGAATGACTGCCGTATAGCTGGCTGTCAAAAACAACAAGGTTTGCAGAAGTATGAATCAGCTTTGACTGTAGAGAACTGTTTTCGGTGATATTATACCCAAACATATCCGATACATTCAGAGCAATTGTATCCCCAAATTCCCACACGTCTCGGCTATATGAAGAAGAAATGCGAGATGAATTCACTCTTTCAATACTACCATTAAGATTTATCAGAAACTCGATGTCATTAACATCTACGGTTTCTCCACCAGTGTGCCTGAAGAAAACTGTATCAGATTCAATATCCGTCCAGGCGCTAACATCTGCCCTGATAGATTCCTCTGCCCCTATATTTGAAAAAATAAAAGTGACAAGAACAGCAAATGCCAGAACTGCAATCGCAGTCAAAAGGATCTCACCAACAACTTCTGCTACAGCAGAATCGTCGCTTGAAAGTTTCCTCCTGCGTGGCATAGCTGGCATGTACTAACTTTAACCTTCTTATAAAATATATTATTATGGGCTCACACAGTATTCAAGTAGCGCTGGATTTCCCAATCATGAACCTGAATCCTGTAATTATCCCACTCTGCTTTTGCAATGTTCAGGACATTCTTGTGAACATGTTCACCCAGTGCATTTTTCAAGAGCTCGTCGATTTCAAAATAGTGTGAAGCTTCAATCAGTGTTCCCGGAAGTGTTTCAATACCCAGCTCATCAAGACCACAAGCCGTTAATTCGAAGATATTAGCTTCAGTGTATAACTTGGAAGGATCAATCTTGTTCTTTATCCCGTCAAGACCTGCTGCAAGCATAGCTGCAAATGTGAGATATGGATTGCATGAAGGATCAGGGCTTCTCAATTCTACTCTGGTACTATTTCCTCTTGCTGAAGGAATGCGAATAAGTGAACTCCTGTTGGCACCTGACCAAGCAATATACACCGGAGCTTCATAGCCAGGAACAAGTCGTTTGTAGGAGTTAATCAGTGGGTTTGAAATTGCGGTAATACCCTTCACGTGTTTGAGCAAACCCCCAATAAAGTGGAATGCAATGTCGCTTAATTCCATGTCACCATCAGGATTATAGAATACGTTCTTACCGTCTTTCGAAAGGGAAAGGTTTACGTGCATCCCTGAACCGCTTTCACCAAAAATCGGTTTTGGCATGAAAGTTGCATGAAGGCCATTTAATTTTGCAATTGTCCTAGTCACATATTTAAAGGTTACAACTTGATCTGCAGTCGTAAGAGCATCCCCATATTTGAAATCAATTTCATGTTGCCCGAAAGCAACTTCGTGGTGAGATGCTTCAATATCAAAATTCAAATCTGTTAGTGTAAGTACAATATCTCTTCGAATATCTTCGGCAAGATCGGCCGGAGCGAATTCGAAATAACGTCCAAAATCATGAGGTTTTGTTGTGGCAACTCCGTTCTCTTTTTCAAACAGGAAAAATTCTAATTCTGGCCCAACGTTGAAAGTATAACCCATCTCATTGGCTTCTTCAAGAACTTTTTTGAGTACATATCGTGGGTCACCAACAAATGGAGTACCATCCGGTTTGTACACATCACAGATCATACGGGCTACAACACCTTTGCTCTGATTCCATGGCAAGATGGCAAAACTACGAACATCTGGGCGCAACACCATGTCCGATTCATCAATCCTAACAAAACCTTCCACTGAAGAACCGTCAAAAGAGATGCCTACACCCAAGGCTTTCTGTACTTGTGTCACAGGAATTTCTACGTCCTTGACAACGCCCTGAATATCAGTGAACTGCAACCGAATAAATTTTACATCACGCTCTTCGATTGCTTTCAATACATCTTCTTTAGTGTTGATTACCATTGTATCACCTGATAATTTAGACATGTATATGGAGTGGTTTTAATCCTTGTATGATATATCATGTTTTTGGTAATAAATGTACCATTAAAGAGAAAGACCACAGCTATGAACAAACTTCAATTAGTAAACAACAAAAAGCAGTGACGCCCTAAAAAGGAATATGTTGATAATTAGCAGTCTTCATCAACGAACTTTATACCAACATCTTTCATATTGTTTCTGATTGCTACATTAATAACAAGCGGAGTCAGGGCCTCGACCATTGAAGAAGTTTCAAGAGGACCAATATCTATAGGCCTCATATTGGAAATATCCCTGACAAGATCGAAAACGATGTTTTTGGAATGCATGTTGTTTCCACAAACTCCGATATCGTAACTCAACTCAATATCAAGATTTGCGAGTTTTGCTGCTGGAACATTGTGAAATGCAGATACAAGCTCAATGCCTTCGGGAAGCATAGCATATATTTCCTGCGCTGCACTGCCTGCTGCAGGAGTGCTATAGCAGAAATAGTCCACCTTGTAATCTTCACGGTGAGTCGCTGTAACCTCGATTACATCAGAATCCGGAATTATTAAACAGCGATCTTTTACCATTGGAACGACAACAGATATAACAATTTGATTATCAAGCACGGGTTTTATTTTTTCAATTACCGAAGCTACCTGACTGTACCTAACTGCAAGAACTACAATCTCAGCCTCTGAAGCAGCGGTCTTGTTTAAAGTACCCCTGATATTAGCGTCAAAATCATAATCTTCCAATATACTTGCAAATTCAGCAGCTTTTAATTCGGCTCTTTCCTGATTTCTTGAGCCTACAATTACTTCGTGTTTTTGCCCCCATCTGAGCGCAAACCCTTTCCCAACGCTGCCTGTGCCACCAATTATTGCTATTTTCATGGGAACTCCATGTTTAGTAATACAAATAAAATTATTGGTTAAAAAAATAGCCGGATGATCCCTCTAAAAAAGGATCATTCGGCTATCTTAGAATGACAAATGTTGCGGAATTAAATCCAGCCACGGTCACTCATTGCAACTACGACACGGTCGATTGCAACTACGTAAGCTGCGGTTCTCATGTCGATGTTGAACTTCTTGGATGCTTCGAGGACTGCGTGGTATGCGTCAGTCATCTTTCGGTCCAAGCGGCTGTGGACACGTTCCTCGCTCCAGTAGTACATGTAGAAGTTCTGGACCATTTCAAAGTAGGATACAGTAACTCCACCAGCATTACAGAGGAAGTCAGGAATGACGTGTACGCCTCTCTCGTGGAGGATTTCGTCTGCCCTGGGGGTGGTTGGACCATTTGCAAGTTCTGCTACGATCTTAGCTTTGATCTTGTCTGCGTTCTTCTCGGTGATTACGTGCTCGAGAGCTGCAGGAATAAGCAATTCAACATCAAGTTTAAAGATGTCTTCATTGGAGATTGGTTCGGTGTTTGGCATGCCAACAACGGATCCGGTGTCAACTTTGTGCTGGAATACAGCTTCTGGGTCAATACCATCCATGTTCATGATACCACCTCTGCTGTCAGTGACAGCTACAACTATGGAACCGAAGAGTTCTACTGCGAGCTTTGCTGCGAAGTGACCTGCGTTTCCGTATCCCTGAACAGCTACCTTTGCGCCTTTGAGTTCAAGTCCAAGTTCTTCTGCTGCTTCACGGATTGTGTAGAGACCGCCTCTTGCAGTTGCGTCTCCTCTTCCGAGGGAACCGCCGATTGTGAGTGGCTTACCGGTAATGACACCCGCTTTGTTCATGCCGGAGATCTTTGAGAACTCATCCATCATCCATGCCATCATCTTAGGGTTGGTGTATACATCAGGTGCAGGAACATCTTTTTCCGGGCCTACAATCTGGGAAATGCTGCTGATGAATTTACGACTGAGACGTTCGAGTTCACCATCGGACATTTCCTTAGGGTTGCAGATTACGCCACCTTTACCGCCGCCGAGTGGAATGTCAACAACTGCGCATTTCCAGGTCATCCATGCTGCGAGTGCCTTGACTGTGTCAACGGTCTCGTCTGGGTGGAACCTGATGCCGCCTTTAGTTGGACCTCTTGCATCATTGTACTGTACCCTGAATCCTTCGAATACTTTGATGGAACCATCGTCCATACGGATTGGAAGGGATACGTGCATTTCACGCATTGGGTGTCTGAGAATCTCGTGTACGCCTTCATCGAGTTCGAGAATTGATGCACACTTTGCTAACTGTTTCCTTGAGTTTTCAAATGGGTTTTCTGTTGACATTTGTTTTACCTCTTTGATCTATGAGATATTTATGTATTTTAATTATTGAGCAAATGTGAATGCATAAGCACATTCCGGACCTAAATCCCCGTAGCTCCAGAATCATGCCTTTATTTGTTCTATCTGGCGAACCCCGCCAAATAAACAACATTTGAAGAGTTTGCTCACTAAATAATGTGGATGTTGGAAGGCTATTACCCCCTTCCATGATATAAACTTTGCCGTCTTTGAGTCGAATCTAACGTCAATTATATAAGAAATACGAGGAGTAAGACATGTGCGCATTGTAAGGTCCTTGCACAAGAATATGGCATGAGCCTTTCAATGAGTGTACAGACAACCTCAATGCGCTACATAAGGAGACGATGCGACAGATCCTGTCACGAGGGTAACCGGGAAGGACTGCGGAAAAGTCCAGAGGATGATCTCCCGGAGTTAGTGCGTCGGGCAACAGCATTGTTTCCTGCAACAATTATCAGGTTTGTTTTATGCCAATTAGTGATGCTATTCGCGAGAGTGGAACTGGAATTATAATCGATTTTGAAGTTACTCCCGGCTCCAAGACAATTTGTGTGCCCGGAGAATACAATGCGTGGCGAAAACGTATTGAGGTAAAACTCACAGAAAAAGCACAAAAAGGAAAGGCTAACATGCAGCTTATCCGAAACCTCGCAGAGCTTTTTGATATTCCCCCATCCAACATTTCAATTGCTGCTGGAGCAAAGAGCAGCCAGAAATCTGTTTTTGTGGAAGGGTTAAGCAGGAAAAGGGCTGAAGAGTTGCTCGAAAATAAAAAATAAGGGTTCAGAGGGAGGAAATGTACTCCCTCACTGTTTTAGCGGTTCCTTCTGCTTTGAACGCTTTGAGGAAAACCATTGTTTCGGCATAGACGCGAGCATCAATGGCAACTTTTGTATCGTCGTTTACAGAATAAATCCTGTCAAAAAACTTGCCGACTGCAAATTTGCTGAATTTCCCGAAAATTTCATTGTCTGATCTACCTAGAGCTTTCTCACGATGAGTTTCAACGGTCCAGTTCCAGATATCATTGAAAAGTTCAGGTTCGTAAATCCTGAAAATCTCCCAGACAATGTTCTGAAAATACGTTGCAACATTGCCTTTAAGGACAGCACCATGAGGGAAACGTTCATGGATCAATTCACGAGGAGTCCCTGTAATACCGTGCTGTGCAACCCGCA
>CAZHNA010000044.1:0-11885 GCA_964532775.1 uncultured Methanosarcinales archaeon | reverse complement strand
CTACTAGCTGCCAGTAATGAAAAAAGAAAAGCGTTTTTTAGGTTCAGTAAGCAGATCAATTAACCAATCAAATAAGAGATTATTCAACCTTTGTATATTCAGTCTTGTAGCATTGTGGACAGGGAGGTAGTTTGTCGGTATCATTTTCCAATACAACTTCCCTTGGACAGGATGTACATTTATAGGTGCCTTTTCCGGGTTTTTCTCCAGTACGATATATCATGTCTTTGCTCCTAAGGATGTTGATTTAAGAAATTACATGTGCCTTTCATCAATCCTTACAATTAATGTACAAATAATAGTATATCAATTTATTCGTCATACTACGAACAGTTGTGCACCCGCCTCGATGAACAAAATTTAATCCAGTGTCCCGTAATGAGTCTTCCACTTATCGGCTCGCTTCAGGAATTCCTCATAACCTTCCTTCCGAATAAACTCAATGGACTGCCTGCATTTCCCACGAGAATAGACCTTCGTATACCATTCCTGAATATTGTCACAGGATTCCCACTCCGGACAATCGGCACAGGTTTCATACCCCTTATCCCTAAAACAACAGAGCTTCATCTTGCATTTAGCCCGATTGACATCCCGCTCTCCGCTCTCATACCCCAGCTTGCAACCCTTGCATAAGCCTTTCAGGAATTCTTTGCAGGTTTTGCATAGGCACCACAGCAACCGATTTCTAGTTTTGTCATTTGATAGAATCCCCCCTAATGGTATTTTGTAGTTTATGGATTTTAACTTTTCTTTCGTAATCTCGCTCAGTTACATGCTTCTTATGCAGATAAATTTAGGAAGATATTTATCCTTACCTTGAAAATGTACTTTGATCAAATATGTTTAATGAGGGAGAGGAGTACAAAAGAAGCCACCTCCATGACAAATATGGAGGAAATCGGCAAAGCGGAATAGCATCATGTGCAAAACATGGCATCGTTTTACTATTCACAGGAGTTTCTGGCAAAGAGTATGGATATGAAGATGGATGGAATGGAAAGAAAGCTTTCTTTTACACGGGAGAAGGACAAATCGGAAATATGGAATTCAAACGCGGGAATAAAGCAATCCGAGATCATATTCAAAATGGAAAAACACTCCACCTATTTCAACAGCTTGGAAACAGTTATGTAAACTATTTAGGTGAAATGGAATACAAAGGAAATCAAATAAAGGAAGGATTTGATAAAAACAAAAACAAAAGAGACATTATTGTCTTTGAATTAACCAAAATTGATTGAATGTTGAATTAAAATATCCATTAAAAAGAAACCAGACACCGATCTCCCCCCAGACCGGCATCCTCCAAAACATCCATCCTCACTCGATAATATTGTCCATCTGCAATTCAAAAGTTGTCTGGACACCATTCACATCTACGGTGTAAGTGCCTTTTTCAATTCCGTACACATCAATTGGTACGTTGATTTCGTAGGGTACGATTGCCTGTGTGCAGACTGCATCTGCTGGGCGTTTTGTAGGTATATTGACTGTGTAATTGAATCCGTCACGCTGCTCGGTGATACCACTCTCGTAAATACCGGTGCAGCCATCAGGGAGATAGCCTGAAACTGACAGGTGAACCTGTACAGGGAAGGATTCAAGGATCAATACCTGCACATCCTCAACTACAGCAACCCCAGATACAAAAGTGCTATTCTGAATATCGCCATCCTTTACAGCCACTGAAATCGTCATGCTAAAAGTGTCTTCCTCACCTGTAGCTTCCTCCCATGACCTCATGTAAATTGCATCAATGGTCTGCTCACCGGCTTCGTTTACTCCGATAGTCCAGATATGAATTCCTCCGGAACCTGTACGTTCCTCTTCTCCCGGCGTCTGGGTAAACTCATCCTCAATTATCTCAAGACCATCTGAAACAGTCAGGTCCCACTGGTAGCCTGTAGTGGGATTTTCTTCAAGAAATATGTCGAAAGTATCTCCAACTTCAGCGTTTATGTTTGAACCACTGTCATCTTCGACATAGAAAGAAGCAACACCATCATCACCGTTTTCATCATCAGTAACATCATCTATCGGTGCAGCCGGTTCAGTGCAACCCGGCAACACAACCACTGCCAATGCAACTATAAAAACCATTAAAATCATGCCCAGAGTTGCATATCCGTTAATCTTCATTTGATAATCACCTAAAAGAGAAAAGGATAGAAAAGCATATAGCCTTTCCTTAAACTACGAATTGTTTTGAAGCTATCTACATATCGGTTTTACTGCTTACGAAGTGACTCCACCGGGTCAAGTTTTGAAGCCTTGTTGGCCGGATAAACTCCTGCTACCAATCCCACGACAACCGCAATCCCGATTCCTACTACGAACAATGAAGGCAGAAATACAGCTGGCAACCCGACAATGCTCGCGGCCAAATAGAATCCTCCTAACCCAAGAATTGTTCCGAGTATGCCCCCAATCAAACCGAGCACAATAGACTCAATAATGAACAGCACAATTATATTCGATCTGGTATAACCAACAGACTTCAACAATCCGATTTCCTTTGTCCTTTCGGTAACCGACACAAGCATGATATTCGTGATGCCAATAGAACCAACAAGCAATGAAATCAGCGCAACTGAGACGAAAAGGGAAGATAGGGAAGCAGACAATTCGCCAAGATTGTCAAGGACATCCGCCTGATTGATAATGCTGTACGGTTTCACATCCTCATTATCAAGATCTCTTTCCGAGACTCCGAGACTACGGGCAAGCCTGCTATCAATCGTGTCAGATACTTCCCTCACGGAATCAGGATCTCTGGCAGACACCCAGAAGCCACCGTAATCATCAATACCCAACATCTCATTCATGGTATCAATTGGTATGAATATCTGCTCTTTTGCGCCCGTATCGAAAAACGCTGAATCCGGACTATCAATTATTCCCACGATCTTAAAACTGTGTGAAATGGCTGTACCATCTCTGCGTATGAGTTCAATGTCAATTGAATTCCGAAATGGTAAATCCCGATCAAATTTTTCGTAAGCTACTTCTGAACCCAATACCGCCACATATTTGTCCTTATCAGAAAGGAATTCACCTTCTTCCATCTGGACATTTGAAATGGTTTCATAATCTTCCGAGACACCCTGAATCGCCACCTGCCGCAAGGTCGATTGGTAGGTCACCCCTGCCAATTGTTGCCGGAAAGGCGACACCCCCTCCACTCCTGCAACACTATCTACAACTTGAAGCTGGTTATCAAAAAATAGATTGATATCTTCACTGAAAACTATAATAAAATCGGAGCCAACCGTTCCCAGTTCATCTTCAAAATACTGGTTGAAACTGGCGCCAAGGCTAACGTTTGCCACAACAGCAGCAATCCCAATGATAATCCCAAGAGTAGTCAGGGATGAGCGTAGTTTTGCACTGCTAATGCTACCTAAAGACAATTGGAAAGCATGTCCCAATTTCAGCATTTGTAGACTCCTCTCTTACTCATATCTCAACGACTCCACAGGATCCATTTTTGCAGCCTTGTTGGCAGGATAGATACCCGAAACAATGCCCACAATCATTGCAATACCAAAACCAAGCAAAACAAGATATGGAGGGAACAAAAACGGCACTTCAAGGTAACCATCTACAAAGTATGAAGCCGCAGCCCCAATTATAACTCCAAATATCCCACCTAATAAACCGATTATTGCGGACTCTACGATGAACAAAGTCAATATATCCCTGTAAGTATATCCCAGAGATTTCAGTATCCCGATTTCCTTGGTCCTCTCGGTAACCGTCACAAGCATAATATTCACAATTCCAATAGAACCTACTGCAAGCGAAATCAGAGCGACCCCGGTCAGGATTGAAGTCAATGCGCCTGAAAGCATATTTAGCTGTTCAAGAATATCCAGTTCCGTGAAAATAATATAGGGTTTTGCGTCCTCATTGTCAATATCGCGACTTGGAACACCAACTGATCTTGCAAGTCGTTCATCAATATCATCAGAGACACTTTCAAGAACCTCGACACCTTCCGCTTTTATGAAGAAACCACCGATATCTTCCACACCTTGCATTTCCTGCATCACATCAAGAGGAATGAAAACCCTGAACCTTGGATCGACCTCAGGAGATATAAAAGCTGAATCCGGATCCTGTATGATTCCCTTTATCCTAAAGGTCTGGGTACTGACCCCACCATCAACATTGTTGATGGATATATCGATGAAGTTTTTTACCGAGAGGTTTCTATCAAATTTTTCATAGGCAACATCAGTGCCTATTACCGCAACAAAGCGGTCCTGCTCACCCAGGAACTGCCCCTCTTCCATGAAAAGGTTTCCAACTTCCTCGTATTCCGGAGTCACACCATCGATGGTTGCGCTACGCTCCGAGGATTGGTAGCGAACAGTACCAATTTGTTCATTCACCGGTGAAACTGCTTCAACTCCACTGGTTGTCCTTACAATCTCAAGCTGATTATCATGAAAAACATTGTTCTTCTGCGTAAAAATGACAATAAAATTGGAGCCTGCTGCCCCTAGTTCGTCTTCAAAATTCTGGCTAAAGCTCACACCAAGCGAAATATTGACAATAACTGCAGCCACACCTATTACAATACCAAGAGTGGTAAGGAAAGACCGCAATTTGGCACTGCGTATGCTACCCAGTGCAATATTAATTGCCTGCGTAAGCTTTACCATTCTTTCAGCGACCCATTATCCCTTTGAAACCATTCTTCCTGTACACATAAAACGCAACTGCTCCGATGATTCCCAAAATCAAGAGTATTGCAAGTGCTGCATTGCTATTTTCCTCCTGAACTTGCTCAAAAGTCAGGGTTTGCATCTCAATGACTTCTTCATGCCCATTTAGACCGTTTCTGTAATCAATGAAAATTGTTACATTCACAGGTTCCGTGGCAGATACATCTTCAGCTTTTGCATCAATTTCAATTGTGAAAAGTTCATCAGAATCCATGGAGCCAACAAAATATTCCCGTGGGAAGAAATCGATACCTTCCGCTTCCAACATTACGGAAACCGAAGAAAGAGTATTGGGATGAATGTTTGCAACATCGAATTCCAGAGTACCTTCACCATTCTGGAGTTCAAGGGATTTGGAAGGAATTACACGTATTGAAGATGAATCAACCACAAGATGAATCATCCAGTTGTTGTTGAAAGAATGGGAATTGCCTATCATCGCAAGATCAAGGAAATATGTCCCGTCTTCGATAGCATCACTAACTTCAATATTATAAGAAATCTGTACCGAGTCGCCAGGCCCAAGAACCCCCTTGCCTTCGTAAGGATCACTTGTGATAGTAATCATATCAGTACCCGTGAGAGTTGCAGACTGGACCCTTGCATAGGTATCATAAATTTGATCGTCAATTGTAATGGTATTTGTTTGGGCTGTATTAGTAAGAGTAAAACTAATAGACCCTTTATCGCCAGGGATGAAAACTATCGGTTCGGCAATTAAATTTTCAAGCTCAACCGTGCCTTTGCTCTCAAAAGTAGTTGAACCCACCCTTATTTCAAAGCTTTCTTTCTGCCATCCAAAATCTTCACTGGCACGGTAACTCACATCAAAGTCAGCAGTTCCTGCCTTTGCATTTTCATCAACATATAAGCGATATTCATGGATTGCAGATCTGTCTGGAGGTAGTTCGCCGAAATTCTGAACAGCATTGTTTTTAGAATCCAGAGACAATGGATATTCCGGTTCAAGCATGATGGAAACATCTTCCGCGTCCCCTGAGGCAAAGTTTTCCACCTTTACCCACACACTTACATATGCCCCTATTTCTGCAGGATAGGGTTCATACTTCAATACATCTACTCGCAAAGTGCTGCTTGATGATGAAGATGCAGCTTCCGCAGCCATTGGAGCACCTACTGCTGCAAATAACATCAATGACACCAAAAAAAGCGACAATGCCTTACAATTGTTTTCCATTAATATCAACCTCGGTTAGACCACAACATCCATAATTTCTTCAATTGAACCGTCCATCAGGTAAACTACACGATCAGCATACTTTTTTGCAAGATTCGGATCGTGAGTAATCATTAAAATCGTACGCCCTTTCTTGTGAAGGTCTGTAAAAAGATCCATAATTTCTTTTCCCGTTTTTGAATCAAGGTTTCCCGTTGGCTCATCGGCAAGAATTAGGGAAGGGTCATTGATTAATGCCCGGGCAACAGCAACCCTCTGAGACTGTCCACCGGAAAGCTCCGTGGGCCGATAATTCATCCTGTCCTCAAGACCAACAAGCCGTAATAATTCCTTTGCATACTCCCGATAATTAACACCGGGCTTGCTATTGGCATAAGAGGGAAGCTCCACATTCTCAATGGCAGACAAACGGGAAACAAGATTAAAACTCTGGAATACGAAACCAATCTCCATACCCCGGAGCCGGGCAAGTTCGTTGTCAGTAATTTGGTTTACATCTTTTCCCATAATGAGAACACTGCCGCATGTAGGCCTGTCAAGGCATCCAATCATGTTCATAAGGGTACTTTTCCCTGAACCAGATGGACCCATAATCGCTACAAATTCACCTTTTTTCACAGAGAGATTTACATTTTTAAGGACATTGATTGTCATCTCTCCTACCTGATAATCACGGCATACACTGATAGCCTCCACTACTGCGGGATTCCCGGCATCAGATAACTGAATCATATCCACTGGACTTACCACCTTGCTTACAGCAAACCTTCTTTTCACATATGGAAGACAGATCTTTCTAAACTACGAATAAGAGTTTTACTGGTATGCAACATATTAATTCAGGTTTATTTAACATTTGTCAAAAATGCCCTTAGAAGGACTTATTAAATAGAATCAAGGAAATCTTTATTTGATGATTGGCAGCTATTTATTCCCAAGATCATTACTGATAGTAGCAATTCTCCTATTAATAGTTACACCAGCAACAATTGCTTCCGAATGCAACGATGTATCCATTACAGACATCTACAGCGATCTTACAAGTTGTGATGTTACCGTTGATTTCACAGGAGATATTAACGAAATTGAACTCAATATTGATTTGTTGTTTGAAGATGAAGTGATTGACTCACAAAACCTTCTGGTGAAAAGTATATCGGGATCAGAAGACACAGCTGTTTTTTACTGGGATACTAATTCCAAAAAAGACGGCCTGTACCACGTAAATGTCGAAGTAATCGAAAACAATGAAGTCTTATGCACCCAGCCGTACAGCTTTGTTCACGGAAATCAGGTGCTACCTATCGTTACAATAAGCAGCCTCATACCAAATTCAGAAGGTCTCAGTCTTGTTATAACACCACAAAAATCTACAATCGCGAATATAGAGTATATGCTTGTAAAAGATGCAAGAGTTATAGACATATCAACTGACGAGAAAGTTTCAATTCACACCCAACCTTCCACACTTAGCAACCAATGGGAAACGATTCTTGAAGATGGAGAAGAATATAGGGGACGTGCGAAAGTGCACATATTTGATCCATATGAAGTTGTTATTGTTGAAGACAAGGAATTTACCGCAAAATCCAACGTGGAAATTACAGACACTTACAAAGATGAAATCGGTGCAAGTGTAACTGTTAATGGAATTTCACAGGTTCCTTTTGAAGGTGAGGTTACATTTACTGTATACGAAGCCGGGCAAACAATTGATCAGGTTACAACTGAAGTTCCTTTGCTGCTTACAGGTGATGACGAAACCATTGAAGCAATATGGGAACAAAATCTGGCAAAAGGAGAATACACTTTGTCCATTGAAGTGATATCCAGTAACGGGGAAATCATTGAAAGAAAGGATACCGTTATAGATGTTACAAAGGACAGCACAATTAATGGGAACGATACGGTTCCTGATCAGACAGAAGAAACTCCCGGTTTCATCGCTGTTGGAGTTGTTTCAACCTTTTTGATTTTAGCTTGTGCAGTACATCGGAAATGAGGTCCTTTCATGAAAGGAAGCCTAGAATTTTTCATCGCATTAAGGCATATCCGAAAAAGGAAAAGACAGACTTTGCTATCAGTAGGAGCAATAGCGATAGCAGTAATGCTTCTTGTGGTCTCAAATGCTTTTATGGCAGGATTCACTAATTTACTGTATGAATCTACAGTTGACGATTTGCCACATGTTACCGTTACACCTCAAAATGACGAAGACTACCTGCATCTTTACAAAAATACAATGGAAAAGATAAACGCCATTGATGGAGTAATTGCTACCTCTGCATCCCTTGAAGGAGAAGTGATACTCCAATCGGATAACAATATTAATAATGCCGTTATGAAAGGCGTGATTCCAAAAGATGAAGAAGCTGTGCTTCATCCATCCAGAGATATCATCGAAGGAGACTTCAGCCGCCTTACTTCCAGCTCAAATGCCATAGTAATAGGAGATGATCTGGCAGAAGAACTTGAAGTGGAAGTTGGTGATTCAATCGATGCATTCTTCCCGGAAGCCAGTTTGTCTTCTTTTAAAATCGTTGGGATATACGACACCAGAACACCACTGGATAGCGTCCTTGTATATACGTCCCTTCAATCTGCACAATCATTCTACAAAACCACAGATGTCGTCAGTACGATAAACGTCCGTCTTGACGATTTTAATCAAGATCTGGAAGTTGCCGAAGAAATTGATTCACTTGGATACAAAGCAGCCGGTTGGACTGAAACAAATCCGGAAATTTTGCAAACTATAGCAATTGAAAGCATATCCAACAACATAATCCTGGGATTCATTCTGCTTATTGCATCATTTGGGGTTGTAAGTAGCCTCAACATGACTGTTATGGAAAAAACAAAAGAAATCGGCATTCTGAAAGCGATGGGTGCAAGTATACAGAAAATACGTATGATCTTTCTGATTGAAAGTGGCATATTGGGACTGCTTGGCGCTACTACAGGGACTATTCTGGGATTGACACTGGCCCTTTCAATTGGCAGCTATGAAGTACCTGGAGAATTATACCAATTCGATTCAATACCAGTTTTGATTCAATTTTCAGATATTGCAACAACTATTATAATTGTTTTTGTTTTAAATCTGATTGCAGGACTTTACCCGGCACAGAAGGCCGCAAAACTAGATCCTGTAGAAGCCATTTCAACTGTATAAATAAAAAAAAACTAACGTAACGTGTATATACAAGAACTCACTATTTATGATTTAGATGAGCGGGTTAAAACTTCTTTTAAGTACCCCCACTCCCCAACCCGCTCATACCACCCCACTTTTAAATAATGATTTTGGTTAGAGAGAGCAATATAATTATTAGCAAAATTGCATATATACTAACCCGTGTGTCTTTTTTGATGCGCTTCTATTTTTTAATGGGACATTAATCTGAACGTTCCTTATTCAAATCTTCAAATATACAGATTACTGCCTTTGAGAGAGATTGGCTTATCTCGACCGAAGTCATCAGCGTATTTTCCTGCCTTACTTCACAACCAAAAGCTTCAATCTCATGAATATCTGAAGTATCCGTGGAATCTATAACCAGAACGTCTAGAAAATCAGCATAGCACTCTGCAATCCCTTTTGAAGATACCTCATAATCTTTTGCCTGCATAAGTTTCCCAGCCGGACCACTAACAGGCCCATCACCAATTATTGGACTAATAGCAATCACATTTTTATCTTTCAGAATTTCAACCATACCGGGCAAAGCGATAATCGGGCCGATGCTAGTAATTGGGTTGCTTGGACCAATGAGAATGTTGTCCTCCTTTTTTAGAAGTTCTAAAATTGATGGAGATATTGATGCCTCATCCAGACCTTCAATTGCCACGTCCAGAACATCGGGATTTCCTCGCTCTCCTACCCAGAAATCCTGAAAATGCAACTTCCCCTCAGGAGTTTCAAGGTAGGTAGAAACTGGATCGTCAGTCATTGGATAAATACCTGCAGAAATTCCGAAATTCCTACATAGACCCTGAATGCTCTCTGTTAAAGACAATCCATTTCTGATCATTTCTGAACGCATAATATGGGTCGAACGATCGAGATCACCTATCATCATACCTTCGTCAAAACCTGCATCCAGCATTGTCTGATGAGTGCGGAAAGTGTCCCCTGCCACCCCCCACCATTTGCTGCGATCTATCTTTTCAGAAAATGTGTATAAAACAGTATCAATATCCGGCGTAATCAGGTTTCCACCGACCCAAATATCCTCAGCAGTATTAACAACTACATGAATATCTTCATGCGGCAAAATTCGTTTCAAACCATCGAGCAACTTGGGAGTTCCGGTCCCTCCTGAAAAAATAATCATCTTCAAAATCTCCATTGCAGTAGCAGAAACATCATTATATTAGAAACACTATTTAAACTCATATGAAAGTCGTAAGGGATCCTGTACATGGATACATAGAACTGGATAAACTTGCCATTTCTCTTATCGACACATCCCCATTACAAAGGTTAAGAAGAATACGACAACTTGGTTTTTCCAATCTAGTATATCCCGGAGCTAATCACACACGTTTTGAACATTCACTCGGGACAATGCACCTTGCATCCATGCTTACAGAAGAAATTGAAACTTCTGAAGAAGAGAAAAACGAATTACGTGCAGCAGCATTGCTTCACGATATTGGACATGGACCACTATCCCATGTTACAGAACATCTCATCGAGAAGTATACCCGTACAAAACATGAAGATGTAAAATCCATTCTTAAAAAAGAAGATATTTCCGGCATTTGTGATGAACACGGATTAAGTGTTTCAACAATTGCTGATCACATAATGGGCAAGACCCCTCTTGGGCAAATAATTAGCAGCGAAATTGATGTAGACAGGATGGATTACCTAATCCGGGATGCGCATTACACAGGAGTTGCGTTCGGGACAATCGATCATATCCGTATGATCCATAAAATGCAATTCCACGAAAACCGACTTGTAGTAGCTGAAGGCGGCCTTAATGCAGCGGAGTCACTCCTCGTATCAAGATTCCTCATGTACCCAAGCGTTTATTTCCACCACGTTTCAAGAATTGCTGAGACAATGTTTACACGTGCTGTTGAAGAGCTAATAATAAACGACAAACTAAATCCCCGAAGACTTCAGAGAATGGATGACAGCCAGATTTTTGAGATCCTCCGCAGTGACAACGGATACCCCGGCGAAATGATGCAGAGAATTAATGAGCGTCATCTGTACAAACGGGCACTATATACCGGATTTGAAAGTGTGGATGAGAAGGTATTAAAGCAACGCAAGAACATCCACAGGATTGAAAAGGAAATTGCGGAGAATGCAGGCGTTGAAGAAAAGGATGTTCTGATAGACATTCCAAGTCTTTCGCAAATTGAAGAAATGAATGCCCAGATAAAATTTAATGGAAAAATGATGTATCTTGATCAGGCATCTCATATTGTCGCAACACTGGAAAATGCACATCGTGATAATTGGAGAATGGGCGTATATACACCAACAGAACATCGAGAAGTTGTCAGAAAGGCAGCAGAAGATTTCTTTGATGTGAAAAAGCAGACAAAACAATACCGTTTAACTGATCTTTGAGGTGTTTTCTGATGCAGACTATTAAACATACGACTTCACTAGGAATCCTCACCTTGAATTATATGGGACTGGGAGATGACATTGTTGTAACTCTTACCGGTGGTGAAGAACACGTGGGAGCGGTTGCAGTTTCAACATATAACAATGACAAAAAATTTGCATCAGCATCTGTCATTACTCTCCCGGGACATATGGATGACATCATCGGGAATCCGATATCCCGCCTTGTTAGTGAAGCAACTTCAAAAACCGTTGTTTTCATCACAGGAATTCATTTTGACAATATTTCCAAGGAAGAGATTGAAGAAATAACAGCAGTTTCTTATGAGATGGCGGATGAAATGATCAGTAGTATGGAAGG
>CAZHNA010000043.1:706-11943 GCA_964532775.1 uncultured Methanosarcinales archaeon | reverse complement strand
TTCATTGCTATAGTCTTCTATTATGGTTTCAAGGTTCGCGACATTAACCAGATCTCTCTTCAACCACTCTACAACAGTTTCATCATCATAGTATCCCAGTAACCAAATAATACGTGTCTTCAGGTTAGGGTATGTCCTATCTTTTTCTGGATAGCGAGAAAGCAATGAAACCAATATATTCAAACCCATCAACTACCAGATACCTTCTTTGAAGTATTCCTGTATCTCCCTCAAACTTATCCTTAAACTTCTCAACTGGCTCAGGCTCTTGTCGGGAAAATACTGGACACTTTGTGTTCTTCTTGGACTCTACAAGGGAGATAACAATGAAAAGCAGTTCAACGAGCTTAAGGGAATGCTCGAGGAAATTACCCCTAAAATGCTTTCCACAAAGCTCAAGGAACTGGAAGGTTAGGAAATTGTCACGAAAAAAGTGGATAGCACTACTTTGCCTGCAAGATCATTTTATTCACTAACAGAAAGTGGCATGGATTTTATCCGCATCATTCAAGATATTAAAATGTGGGCGCTGACTTGGCAAATCGACAACCTCGAATGTGGAATGACCGAATGTAAGTATTGTGGCGTAATTTCGAAATAAATACTATACTTAGTACCTAGCTTTCTGCTAGACTTATATCAGCAAACCCCCTCTATAAATGGGGATTATTGTTTAGAAATTAGACATAATCTAAATTATTCAAGCCTTTCTTGAATAAAGGGAGTGGTATAAAATGATTGAAACAACACTATCGGATAGCTTATATGCTGCCGGTTCTGAAATTATATCCTTTATTCCTGCAGTGGTCACAGTTATCATACTTGTGATTATTGGCTGGATTTTAGGAAGAATTCTGGGAAAAATCGTAGCGAAAATCCTTGATCGTATCGGAGTTGATGATGTTATCAACAAAACCCCTATTGGAGGCATAATACAAAAATCCGGCTCTACAACAGTCGGTTTCTTTGAATCAATTGTAAAATGGTTTATATATATTGTTTTTGCAGTCATTATCATTGATTATCTGCAGATACAGATTGTTGCAGATTTCCTGACTCTCCTGCTTCAATATATACCTCTGATAATCTCTGCAATGGTAATACTCCTTATAGGAATTGTAATCGTTGATTTTGTTGCAAATGCAATTTCCAAACTGGTTTCAGCAAGCGGAGTTGATGACAGGATAGGAGACACGCCATTTGGGGCTCCGCTTAAGGCCACCAATATTCTGCCATCCGGAATAATTGCAGGTTTGATTAAACTATTCGGATACCTGTTTTTCATTGCGGCCGCAGCAAACATCCTGCAACTGGAATTGATAACAGACTTCCTGATTGTAGTTACAGAATACATCCCACGCCTGTTCCTCGGTGTAATCATATTGATAGCCGGACTTCTCTCTGTGGACTTCATTATGAGTCATGTGCAGCTTACCATAAAGGAAATGAAAGTTGAAGGTGCAGATATTTTTGTACCCCTCATGAAGGGATTTTTGTTTTTGGTGGTAGTCCTTATCGCACTTGACACAATGCTGGTGAATACAGGCATACTATATACATTCCTGCAACCCCTAGCATGGGGAATAGCTGTTGTAGTAGCTTTCAAGTGGGGTATCAAAGAAGCACTTGTGGCATATGCCAAAGAGAAGAAATAATCCCCACTTTTCTTTTTTTATTTTTAAGGTAAGTTAGAAGTTTCTTGTTGATCAAACCTTCAAGGGAAGGAGTAAATGTTAACTCATGACAAAATAACAGCCACATGTGGGTTATAGATTTAGCTTAGTGTTGATCTGTTGGCAGCCCGCCAGCAGAAGCTCCTAAAGCTTCCATGAGAGCTTCTTCAGTAACACCAAGTTCGTATGGCCAATTGCAAAATGAACTATCCTCTAATAAGCCCACAGGGCGATTTTAATTAATAAGAGGGCATAAATTGTATAGCTATGTTCTAAAAGTTGCACTACTGTGATATATGAGGCTCTTAGTGATCTTTAATCAAACAAACATATCCGGAACGTTCAACAAACTTCAATTCAGTTCCTTTTTTCCAACCCTTGAGATCTGCAATACTCTTAGGAATTGTGATACTTAACCGATTTTTTGAATCTTGGATTTTAGGCATGAATATTACCTCTAACCGAAGTATAAGGTTTACATTATACTTAAGTTTAAGGGTAACCACGTTAACTCTAAATACCTTCGCACCAATTCCCTATTATCCCATAGTCAAGCACAATAATGCCTGATGTTAGAGGGATTGTCATACAACCACCTCTTGTGGATCCTGAGTTTCTCGGGATCCACAAACCCAAAAACACTAATAAATCTTGTTTTAATATAGCATCTTGTAATGCAACGCAGTAACTACAGGCTCCATGTTTATCATGCAAACCAGTGCAACCCAAAAAAATGTACCGGGAAACGCCTGAAAAAGTTTGATCTGGCACGTATTCACGAGAAAGTTAATTCTATTCCAAAATATTCAATACTACTCGATCCTTTTGCCGAGAAAGCCATCTCAAAAGAAGATATTGATACAAAAGACATTGTTGTGCTGGATTGCTCATGGGAAACCGTTGAAGAAGTCTTCCCGCATTTGCTTAAACGTAATTTTAAACATCGTGCACTTCCCTACCTTGTTGCTTCTAATCCCATCAATTTTGGAAGACCGTTTAAGCTGAATTCAGCAGAAGCCTTTGCTGCAGCTCTTTACATCATGGGTGCACCGAAACAGGCAGAAGAAGTCCTCTCCAAATTTCGCTGGGGACATACATTTTTGGAACTAAATCACGAACCTCTCGAAGATTACGCCTCTGCAAAAAACAGTCATCAGGTTGTTGAAATGCAGAAGAGCTATATGTAATCAAAAACGACTTTTCAGCATGAAACCGCATATTGGAGTCATTGGAGCGGGAGAATGCAATCAAGAAATCTCTTTTTTTGCAGAGGAAGTTGGCAGGGAAATTGCAAAGAGAGGCGGTATTTTACTTTGTGGCGGTCTCGGAGGAGTTATGGAAGCCGCTTCCAAAGGATGTGCTGATGAAGGTGGGACAGTCGTTGGAATTCTCCCTACAAATGATCCTGCAGATGCAAACGATTACGTTGAAATTGTAATTACCACTTCAATGGGACATGGACGAAATGCCATAATTGCACAATCTGCTGATGTGCTTATTGCCGTTGCTGGAGAATATGGTACGTTGTCAGAAATTGCGCTTTCACTGGCAATGGGAAAAAAGGTTGTTTGCTTAAAATCACAATGGGATATTGAAGGAACTTTTTCCGCCGATACGCCCGAAAAAGCCGTTGAAAAAGCATTCTCATTCATATAATAATGATTTGCACAATAAAGTTTATATGAAATGATATTTGTCACTCAAATACTCTTTACAACAAAATAATTCGGGATTTCAATGCATTTAATAATTGCCGAAAAGCACATTGCTGCAAAAAGAATAGCGTCTATACTGAGTCCCGGTAAACCGGATAACAAACGCATAAACGGTATTGATACTTACCAGTTTGATGAAGGTGGAGAAACCATCGTCATGGGGTTAAGTGGACATATTGTACAGGTAGATTTTCCCCGTGCCTACAACAACTGGCAGAAAGTTGATGCCGGAGAACTCGTTGATGCTGATATTATTACTACACCAACTCATACCAGAATAGTCGGTGCCCTAAAAACACTGGGAAGGGACGCAACAAAAGTAACTATTGCTACTGACTACGACCGTGAAGGTGAGCTCATAGGAGCAGAAGCACTTGAAATTGTCAAGGAAGTAAATCCTGATGTTGAATTTGACAGGGTTGTTTACAGTGCAATTACAAAAGTTTCAATTGAGGAAGCTTTTGCTAATCCTCTAAAACTCGATTTTGATCTTGCGGATGCAGGGCATTCAAGGCAGGTAATAGATCTCGTATGGGGTGCAGCACTAACACGTTATATTTCCCTTGCGGCAATGCGCCTTGGTAAATCATTCCTTTCCGTCGGAAGGGTACAATCCCCGACTCTAGCCCTTATTGTAGACAGGGAAAAAGAGCGTGAAGCATTCATCTCACAACCCTATTGGGAGATATATGCAACCCTTTCAAAGGATGGAGAGCTTTTCACCACAAAGCATTCCACAGCAAGGTTTTGGGATAAAGACGAAGCAGACACAGCTTATGCAAAAATTGGCTCCGATGCCATTGTGTCACTGGTTGAGACCGGGATAAAGAAAGACCAGCCTCCAACACCGTTCAATACTACGGAATTCATTCGGGCAGCAAACTCCATCGGATTTTCACCGGCAAATGCCATGAGAATTGCTGAATCGCTGTATACTAACGGTTATATTTCATATCCCAGGACAGACAACACAGTATATCCGAAAGCAATTGATCTCCGAGCACAAATCGAGATTTTTAGCAAAGGAGCCTTTGCGAAATATGCCACTAAATTGCTTTCCAAAAAGGAATTAACTCCCACACGAGGCAAAAAAGAAACTACGGATCACCCCCCTATTTTTCCCGCATCCCTTGTCAGCCAGTCCAAACTTGGAGAGGATGAATGGAAAGTCTATGAACTGGTAGTACGACGCTTCTTTGCGACGTTTGCGGACCCGGCAGTATGGGAAACCATTAAGGCACGTTTTGACGTCAACGGCGAGGAATTCCGGGCAAACGGTGCAAGACTTGTCGAGAATGGATGGCGCTGGTATTACCATTACAATGCACCAGAAGACAGGCTGCTTCCGGAACTTACCGAAGGTGAAACACTTCCTATTCACGAAAATGAAATGCTGGACAAGGAAACTATGCCACCCGGCAGGTATGGGCAGGGACGCCTTATCAAAATCATGGAAGATCTCGGACTGGGAACAAAGGCCACCCGTCACGAAATCATCAGCAAATTATACTCTCGTTCCTACGTACACGGCAATCCGCTACAGCCAACACAAACTGCTTATGCAGTGGTTGAGGCACTTGAAAAATATGCTCCGACAATCACCAAACCGGACATGACGAGCAAGCTTGAAGAAGACATGGACCGCATCGCAGAGGGTAATGTCGGTGAAGAGAAAGTCCTGAAAGAATCAAGGACAATGCTCAATTCTGTTTTCGACGAACTCAAAGAAAATCAGGAAAATATCTCCGAATCACTAAGGGAAGGATTGCGAAAGGATAAAATCATAGGCAAGTGCCCTGAATGTGGATCTGAGTTGATGGTCAGGAGATCAAAAAGAGGCTCAAGGTTTATCGGCTGCAATGGCTATCCGGATTGCACATTCTCACTTCCACTCCCGAAAAGCGGGAATATTCTCGTAACTGATAAGCAGTGTGAAATACATGGTCTTTATCACATTCAGGTCAACACCGGGAAACGCAGGCCATGGGACCTGGGATGCGCTTATTGCAACTATATTGAATGGAAAGCTTCGTCCAAAGAAGAAAGGAAAGCAGAAGACAAACCAAAAACGATTAACGATATACCTGGAGTCGGAAAGGTTACTGCTGAAAAACTAAGCTCTGCCGGAATTTTAACTGTTGAAGAACTCGGTAAAGAGGATCCAAGGGAAATTGCTAAAAATACTAGCTTACCCATTGGCAAAATTATAAAATGGCAAGAGCTCGTAACTTAATTGGGAGCTTTGACAAATGCAACTTGATTTTAAAGGCGGTAGCGGAGAGGTTGGCAGATCCGCAGTCCTTGTAAACGAAGAAACATTGCTTGATTACGGAATCAAACCGGGAGATTATCCGGAATATCCACTCAACGGGATGTCACCGAAAAGCATTCTGGTGTCACACGGCCACCTTGATCACTGTGGCGCAGTTGCCAACCTGATGGATCTTAATCCTGAAGTTTTTATGTCACCCATGACTTCCAGATTTGCGCAGATACTGGGAAGGGATACCATCAAAATCTCGGAAGATCGTGGAATTCCTACGCCTTATGATGAAAGAGACCTACATATTCTTGAGCAAAGAACAAAGCTCAAAGAAGTTGGAGAGAGCTTCAAATCATATGGATACGACGCACAATTCTATGATGCAGGTCATATTCCCGGAGCATGTGGAATCCATCTCGAAGATCCTGATGGTCAAAGTCTATTTTATACCGGAGATATCAGCACCACAGATACCAGACTTGTTAGCGGTGCCAAAGAGTTTCCAAAAGCTGACACTTTGATAATTGAAAGTACTTATTTTTCGGTTGATCATCCGCCAAGAAAGGAGACTGAAGAGAGATTTATTGAATCACTTTACGCCACCCTTGACATCGGCGGAACTGTTCTTATTCCTGCGTTTGCAATTGGAAGGACTCAGGAAATCATGATGTTGCTACAATCCGAAGGGATTCCTGCTTACGTTGACGGCATGGGAGTCAGGATGTACAAGGAAATGATGAAGCATCCTGAATCTGTTCGCGCTCCAAAGGAGCTGAGACGGGCTTTTGATGAAGCTACAATGGTTACCGGAAGCAAGAGAAAGCATGTAAATCTTGAAAGTTCAGTTATCGTTACCACTGCTGGAATGTTGAATGGTGGACCAATCCTGTACTATCTGGAGAAGCTCTACAACGATCCAAAAACCAAAATTATGCTTACAGGATATCAGGTTGAGGATACAAACGGCAGGCTTGCCATTGAGAAAGGTATGGTTGAAAACAATGACCGTGTCATGCACCTGAAAACAAAGGTTGAACAGTATGACTTTTCAGCCCACTGTGGAGAAAAGGAATTGAAAGACATCGTGAATCATTTCTGCCGCAATGGAACCGAAGCTGTGTTTACCATGCATGGTGAAAATACGAAAGAGTTTGCCGAATGGGTTTCGGAAGCACACGGTGTTTCAGCTTTTGCACCCGAAAATGGTGACACTTATGTTGTGGAATAAGTATCTTCGATACTAATTCCCTCTTTTTCAATATCTTGAACCGTATTGATGTTTACAAGGCATTTGAGTTCAGGATCTATCTTTTTTATTTCGCTGACATCTACGCCCACTACATCATCGAGTTCAAAAACCGGAGCGAGAATGAAATTCTTCCCGTCCTCAAGGCATTTTTCGATTTGCGGAATCATAGCCTTTGCTCGGTAAACCGCATAAATAGACTGGAAACGCCCATCTGTGTTACGAATAAGAGCAGCGTCATGGCCCTGTGCAGCCTTGAAAAGGTATTCAATGACATCCTGGTTGACAAAGGGCATATCGCAGGCTGTGACAAAGACATACTCATTACTGCTTTCCCTGAAGCCTTCAAGGATTCCTGCAAGTGGTCCTTTACCCTTGAAGCTGTCAAATACCAATTTTGAGTTCTGAAGCAGGGGAGAAAGCAACACCCTCTGATCCTCATCCCTTAGTGACACTATGATCTCAGGACTCACTTGTTTTAGCGAATCCGTGATAACCGTCAAAAGCGGAGTCCCGTCCAGAAGCAGAAGGGCTTTTTCCCGATTATCCAGCCTTTCCGCTTTTCCGCCTGCAAGGATGAGGGATGTGAAATGCATATGCATATGCTCATCCTTTGCACCTCCGGGTTTAAATATTTCTGCCAGTAGAAAAAAAGAGAGCACTAAAGAAAAACATTAAACGCAGGAACGACTTATTTTGAACCATGTTACTAAATCACGAGAAAGACGAAATGGATACATTGGCAGCACTTATCCTGACCGCTGCCCGCACCGCACCGAAAGCAAAAGGCATCGATGATATTGTTACAGCTCTCGCAGAACCCGAAGACAAAGAGAAAATCGTATCCAAGATGGAAGAAATAGCAGATCTTAAAGGTGAGAAGTTTGTCTTCCTGAAAAGGGATGCAGTAAATCTCAGGCAGGCAGATGCCCTGTTAATAATCGGTGTCAAAAGCTCAGGAGTGGGAGGTCTGAACTGCGGAGCCTGTGGACATACCCAGTGCAGCGATTTCCTCGAGCAGGATAAAATCACTCACGACTACGACGGACCCATCTGCGCCTTCAAGCACATCGATCTCGGAATTGCCCTAGGTGCCGCCGCAGCAAAGGCCAAGGATCTGTGCATCGATAACCGCTTAATGTACACAGCCGGAATGGCAGCAAAGCAGGCAGGATTAATAGATGCCGATGTCGCAATTGGAATGCCGCTTAGCATTAACGGAAAGAATCCGTTCTTTGATCGGAAGTAAGTTTAATTCTTTTTTTGTAGAAAAGGACAAAATCTTGGGGTTCAAAGGTATTGATTCTCAAGAAGGACCCTATTCACTGGAGTGCTTTCATGGTCGCAAAACTTGCACTTATAATACCTAGTCGTGTTTACTCTAGTTCCCTGAGAAGTGTTTACCTCTTCTACCTTCGGATCTTTTGTTTCCCTATAAGCAAATTCCTTTTTGCAATTTTCGCATTTCGTGTTGCTATGATAGTTTAGAACAGCAAAAAACAAACCTCCTACAATAATCAAAACGATACCAAAATAGAAAAACCATTGTGAAATAAAGACATCGCTTGACGGCAAAAACTCATATAACTCGTTGTTACTAGATGAATTTAACCATAATCCAATTGTTATTAAGCCTGAAATGAAGGAAATGATACTCCCAATTCCAATTTTTGTTTTTCCATATTTTTTGATTAGAAATGGAGAGATGAGTTCTAAAATGAATGTATTTTCTTTGTCTCCATCATAAGTTGCACTATTATCTTGATTTATAACAACATCATTGTTATTTCCAATTACAGTTCCATTTCCAAAGTTATTGTTAGAACCTACTTCTGTTGAAGATGGTACGTCCTTTTTCCCCATAGGTCAAAAATTGAATTAATAACTATTTAACATTAATCACTTTTTCAGTGATTTCCTTTGTTTTGATGGGAATAATTAAAAGTATATTCTGATTTCTTCATGCAAAAATCAGTACCTTTCAAGCTCTACCCAAAAAGCCATCAAAAGAGAAAAGAAGGCCAAATGAATGGCCCAAAATACATCCCGATTACTCATACCTCAAAGCATCTACAGGATTCAACTTTGCTGCGTTCTTTGCCGGCATTAGGCCTGCGATTAAACCAACCGCAATTGAAACAACCGTTGCCACTACTGTTGCCTTCAGGCTCAATGTAAACGCGAATGCCATTTTCAGTTGCATTGATATCAGGAACACAACGACTTGAACCACCGCCGTTCCAAGGAGAATTCCAAAGAAGCCTCCGACAAAACAGACAGAGTTGATAGATGCTGATGTTGCAATTGGAATGCCGCTTAGCATTAACGGAAAGAATCCGTTTTTTGATAGGAAATAAATGAAGTTTATCTGAGGTAGAAAGTAAACGTTGGTTTGCTTTCAAGAAGATTTTATTTCCTCGCACATGCGAGAATGAAACGAGCAATGCCAAACATAATACTTGAATTTCATCATTCTGCAAAACTGCAGTCCATTAGTGGTTCAAATGATTATCCCTCACATATAACGTTAGGGTTATAGTTATCTCGTAAAAACGCCACTCTTATAAAATATAAGGCAAATGTTTTTTTGGAAATGTGCTTATATATGACTCCAAAGTTTAGGCTCTGTAGAAACTCTATTCTCAAAAAGGTTCTTATTAATCCTTTAAAACGTTATCTAAAGGATGATAAAGCAATTTGACTCAAAATAAAGTATTTAAGGAGTTATTTTGCTTGAAAGTATACATAACAATTTTCATGGAATAAAGTATGTTTATATTTCCCCTGAGAATATGGAAATTGCAGGTTCATACCTGATGCACCACCAGAAAAACAAGCCTTAAGATATCCAAATAGGAATATAAAAAGGGGTTAAATAATGAAAATAAGAACATTTAGTGTGATTGCTGTGGCAGTCATGTTGGTCAGTCTTTTAGCAGTATCTGCCATGGCTGTGGGCCAGGAAAGAGGGGCAGACATGAATTCTATCATAGACGCAGATGGAGACAGCGTATGTGACAATTTCATAGACGAAGATGGTGATGGTATCAATGACAATGCCCTTAGACTTGGACATGGATATAGAGATGGCAACGGATACCAGAAGCAGGACAGAATAGGAAACAGATTGTGTATTCAGTAAGAACACGATGAAATAAGTGAGATGAAAACCTCATCGGACAATTAAAAATATTGGCACACAATCCTGGCAAGTATGTCAAGATTATGTGCTTTGTTTGGTTGAAGGTTTTTACAGAACCAATTCTGGATCTGTTTTTGATGTTATTTCCTCTATGATTCCCTGGTATGAGATGGCTTTTCCTTCATCATCACGCACTATAAAAGTATGTTCTACAACATTCCGTATTTCGCCTGATTTCGTATATATCCTGTATTCCTGATCGAAATTATCATAACCTTCCTTAACGCGGGCATCCAGATTTGTTACAACATTTGGAAGATCAGATTGATGTATGATACTGGCATAATCAATACTTCCAGAAAGGAACTCCTCAGGATCATATCCGAGATGCCGGATTTCCTCTGAAACATATTCAACTGGCCAGCCTCTCTCGGCCTTCCAAACAAAAATAATCACAGGTTCAGTCGGAATTGTAAAATCACTATAATCCTTGATTTCACCGAACTGTTCGGTTATATCGATCACAAAGCCCTGTAAATGTGTTATTTCCCCATTCAGATCTCTTTCAATGAGTGTTTTTTCAAGCACTCTCCTAATATCTCCGGAAGCGGTAAGGATGCGATAAGAATCTGTAAAATCTTTAGCTCCTGAAGCACATACCTCATCTAAATGGTATTTGACACGTTCAATATCATCTGGATGAACAATATCTGCATATTTGCGCATTTCCCCCGCAAACTCCTTTTGAGAATATCCGAACTGAGCTATGTTCTCAGACACAATTTCTACAGGCCACCCCTCTTCCGCTTTCCACAGAAAAACAATCACATGATTCTCATACTGATCTTGGTTTTTATTTCCATTGGTCATCATTTAACCACCCTTATTCTTAACCCGATATATCAATTTTGAATACTTGTTTAAGTAACTGTTGTATTTTTGCTTAATATATAATCAAGTAGCTAAACCAAACAATTGTGCTTGGTATATAGCACTGCATCATTTTCCACAAACAAGTTTCACAAACTCATCTCTCTCATATACTCCACAGACTGCTTCACCAGCTCCCGCAGGACATCCTCATCCACATCTTCCAGCTTCTTGATGTACAGACAGGACTTGCCGGTTGTGTACTTGCCAAGCTTGCTTAGAAGGTCATCATATTGGTCGAAGCCGGGCATTATATAGAGCGTCAGGT
>CAZHNA010000043.1:0-696 GCA_964532775.1 uncultured Methanosarcinales archaeon | reverse complement strand
AAGCCGACCATCATCCAGTCTCCTGTACGTCCGCTGGCGTATTTGTAAGTGTAACTGCCAAAACCGACTATGCTGTTTCCCCACATGGCAAGTTCTTCACCTGTCACTTCCTGCATCAATTTCACGATTGCAAGGGAATCATTGCGCTTCTTCTCATTCTCCACGCCATTGAGAAAATCCTCGACACTTGCATCATTCTTCTTGGTTTGCAGTTCTGACATTCTTTACCCCTGATAATCTCTAGCTTCTGGGATAAAAATCATGTGATTCCACGGCGTCTCTCACTGCGATACTCATCAACAAGATGATGGAATATCTCATTCAATATCACAAAAGCATAGCGTATGGCCTACTTAGAGCATTTAAAGGGGGCCGGTAAAATCAATTCATAAATGACACGAGTTTTCATGCTCATTTATTTCTATCAAACTTGGATTTTCTTCCCGGAGATTAAATCATCATATATTGCAGTAGCATCCGTGTGAATGTCGTACTTCTTTTCAAAATGTGTAAGGATATTGGAAATATCGCGAAGAAGAAGTTCTTTTGCGTGAGGATGATCCAATGTTACATACTGTGGCCAGTCAATAAGCTGGACGCCTTCTGTACTCACAAATACGTTATACTCACTCATGTCCGAGTGAATAATACCTTCCTCATAAGCATTGGAAACCTGTGAAAGGATTTCATTCAAAT
>CAZHNA010000042.1:0-12140 GCA_964532775.1 uncultured Methanosarcinales archaeon | reverse complement strand
AAAGAATTCCAGTTGCAAAAAATAATTGCAATAGCTTCTGTTTTTTCAGAGCCACTTTTTCTTCCTGAAATAAAGAACCATTGACAGGAGAATGGCAGTCATTGTAATCCAGACTATTGGATATCCCCATTTCCATTGAAGTTCCGGCATGTATTCAAAATTCATACCATAAACTCCCACAATAAAAGTGAGGGGGATGAATATCGTAGCAATTATTGTCAATATTTTCATGACTTCATTCATACGATTGCTGACACTGGACAGGTAAAGCTCGACCATGCCGGAAAGCATTTCCTTGTAAGTTTCGACTGTATCAATAATCTGTATGGTATGGTCGTACAGGTCTCTTAGGAAAATAATGGTTTTTTCGTCTATGAGGGATGACTCCCCACGTTCAAGTTTACTGATTACTTCCCTTAGTGGCCAAACAGATTTTCTCAGGAAAATCATCTCACCTCTCAGATAATTGATTTCCTCGAGTATTTCTCGATCTGGTTCTCCGATCAGCTCTTTTTCTGTGTCTTCAATATACTCCCCCAGCTTTTCAAGCATGAGGAAGTAATTATCCACAATTGCATCCATTATACTGTATGCAAGATAATCAGGTCCCATAGTCCTGATTCTTCCCTTCGATTTTCGAATTCTTTCACGCAGGGGATCAAATACATCTTTCTCAGCTTCCTGAAATGAAATCACATAATTTTGTCCAAGAATCAGGCTTACCTGCTCTGCTGTGATTTCATTTTCTTCATCATCAAAATAAAGCATTTTGAGGACAATATACAGGAAATCCCCGAAATCTTCTATTTTTGGACGCTGGTTTGTGTTGAGAATATCTTCAAGAATAAGTGGATGCAAGCCAAAATAAGAACCGACTTTTTCAATGACCTCTATATTGTCAATTCCGGATATGTTTATCCAAGTAACTTCAGGAGTATCTTTGTAAGGAAAAATCTCCTCGACATTGTCAACAGTTAGCTCCTCATACTTTTCCGAGTCATAATCAATAACAGATATCGTTGTTTTTTCACAACGTGTTTCCCCGATTCGCATTAGTGTGCCCGGGGGAAGGCCAGCCTTTTTTGAGACTTTGGCTGAATATCGTCGCAACAGTTTCACCCTCGATTCTTGTATATTATATTTTCATTAATATCAGCAAGAGTGTTGCATGAAGTCATTATCATGGCTCTTTTAAGATCAGCTTTCATGAAATCAATAAATTGTTTGACTCCTTCGCTTCCATGCGGGATTGCCTCCCTCACGAGAGGTCTGCCCATAAGAACAAAATCTGCTCCGAGGGCAAGCATCTTCATGATGTCAAAACCGGTTCGTATTCCACCATCTGCTGTGATCACAATATCGTTGCCGCTTTGAGTTTCCCTGATTGTCTTTGCAATTTTCGGGAGTACTTCGGCAACACCGGGAGTTGCATCCAGTACGCGCCCACCGTGATTTGAAATTCCAATTATGTCAGCACCAGTTTCGATGGCAGCCAATGCATCTTCTTTGCACATTATACCTTTAACCATAAATGGCAGGGATGTTGATTTTTTCAATTCCTTGAGCTCTTCAATTGTTTTTCTGTAAACAGGTTTCCCAGCAAGCGTAAAATTCACCGATCCTGCTCCATCGATATCAACTCCTACAGCAATAGCTCCTGCTTTTTCGGATTGTTTTATCAAATCAATCAGGACTTCTTGTGACCGGGGTTTGAAAATGTTCACCCCATTTCCATTGAGCATTTTTAAAACATGAATTCCAGGATGCTCTGTATAATCCTTGGAAGTATCCCCGGTAAAACCGATTGTACCACTCTCTTCGCACCCATTTAGGATAGAACTAGTATAATCTTCCTCTTCTATATTCTCAAAATAGCTTAATCCGCTAACCGGGGCTCCGAAAAGTGGAATCTCTACTTTCTTTCCAAAAAAAGAGCTTTTAATAATAGGATCATGGTGCTCACAAATGAGTCTTGTGCGAAGCCTAACCTTTTCCAGAGCCTTGAAGTTATTGAAGTATGATGCACCGCTCCCAATTCCGGCTAGTCCCAATGGCTTTCCATATTCTTGTGTGAGTTCAGGTAGTACAGCAGGATTATCGGCAGCAATTGGAATGGTAAACTTCAGATCTTCTTTTCTGGAACCTTCGGTTTGGCTTTCTACTTCACTTTCGGTCTTTTCAACAGGCTTTAGTTTGTCTTTTGCTGCTCCACAAACAGGACATTTCCAGTCGTCAGGAAAGTCTTTTGGCAATGTTCCTTCCTGCATCCCGATTTCCGGATCTCCGACTTCGTCATCATAGTGATAAATATTACATACTGAACAATACCATCTTGTCATGCACCCCTGCCCCCGAATAGTATTAAAAGGAACTCCCAAAAGGAAATCTAGAAATTGCTACTGAAACTATTTTTTGTAATATGACTTAAAGCTATCCGGGAATACAAACCGATTAATAGAATTGTTTCCAAAATTGAATATTGTATTATGGGGGTTTTTGATGGAAGACGATTTGAGCAAAGGTCTTGAAAATATAATCGCACTTGAGTCAGAAATAACATTTATAGATGGTGAAAAGGGAGTTCTGAAATATCGGGGGTATGATGTCCAGTCACTTTCATCGCTGTCGTACGAAAAAGTTTCTTACCTTCTGATAAACGGTAGAGTGCCAGATGATTCGGAATTGGCAGCTTTTTCGAGAAGGCTAAAGCAGGAACGTGGAATCGGGGAAGATGCTATTGAGATTCTTAAATTCTGCAATTTCAATATTGAGGCAATGGATGCTTTGAGGACAGCGGTTTCCTACATGTCACATTGTGATCCTGATTTGAATGAAAATACTCCTGAAGTTAACGTTAATAAGGGACTAAGAATGGTTGCAAAATTCCCTACTTTTGTAGCCACTTTTTCAAGGTTAAAAAGAGGCCTCGATATAATCAGTCAGGATCCTTCTCTTTCACATGGTGCCAATTTCCTTTACATGCTAAGGGGAAGCAGACCCTGCGACCTTGAAGCACGGGTAATTGAATCGGATTTCATTTTGAGTGCTGATAATGAATTAAATCCTTCAACATTTACAGCAAGAACGATTGCTTCCACTCTGTCTGATATTCATTCATCTGTTATTGGCGGTCTTTGTGCGTTGAAAGGTCCTCTGCATGGGGGTGCACGGATGGCTGTCATGGAAATGATTGATGAAATTGGTTCAACTGAGAACGTTGAACACTTTGTGATGGACAAATTCAACAATAAGCAAAAGCTAATGGGTTTTGGGCACAGGGTTTACAAGACGTATGATCCTCGTGCAAGGGTTTACAAACAGCTTGCGAAAGAAATCGCAGTTGAAAATGGCAATATGCTCTGGTTTGATATTGCAGAAAAAATCGAGGAAATTGCTTATCGGGAATTTGTTGAAAACAAAGGCAAACCTATTTATCCAAACGTTGATTTTTACTCCGCAATCGTCTATAAATACCTTGATATTCCGCCAAAACTTGCAACAGCAGTTTTTGCAATTGGTCGGAGTTCGGGATGGATGGCGCATTGTCTTGAACAGTATTCAGATAACCGATTGATACGACCGCGTGCAAAATACGTTGGTCCTGATCTTGATTAATTGCAGGTGTAATGATGAATGATAATTCAGGCGCTTTTGGAGCCAAAGATACTTTCACACTTAATGATAAAAAAATTACTATTTACCGTTTGAGCAAACTGGAAGAGGAGGGATTTTGTAAAGTATCCTCTTTACCTTATTCCATAAGGGTATTGCTTGAAAACCTTCTGAGAAATGTTGATGGGAACGTTGTAACCGAAGATGATGTAAAAAACCTTGCAGGTTGGGTTGCAAACAATGTACCACAAACCGATGTTCCTTTTATTCCTTCAAGGGTTATTTTGCAGGATTTCACAGGTGTTCCGGCAGTTGTTGACATTGCTGCAATCAGATCTGCAATGGAAAGGCTTGGCGGAAATCCCGAGGATATTAATCCTGTAATTCCGGCAGACCTTGTAATTGATCACTCTATACAGACAGACTGTTACGGAAGTTGCAACGCGCAAGAATGTAACGAGAAATACGAATTCCAGAGAAACAGGGAAAGGTATGAACTGTTGCACTGGGCACAGAATGCTTTTGACAATTTCCGTGTTGTTCCCCCGGGAAGCGGAATTATCCATCAGGTAAACCTTGAAAACCTTGCAAATGTTGTTCACTTCAAGGAACAGAACGGCGAACTTGTAGGTGTTCCTGATACTCTTGTCGGAACTGATTCCCACACAACCATGATAAATGGTCTTGCTGTTCTTGGCTGGGGTGTTGGCGGAATTGAAGCTGAAGCTGTAATGCTTGGTCAGCCATATTACATGCCAATTCCAGAAGTAGTTGGATTCAAACTTTTTGGCGAATTACAGGAAGGTGTGACCGCTACAGATCTTGTACTTACCGTAGTTCAGATGCTCAGGGAGCATGGTGTTGTAGGCAAGTTTGTTGAATTCTATGGTCCAGGTTATAGGGAATTAACCCTTACAGACAGGGCAATTCTTGCAAATATGGGCCCAGAATACGGTGCAACCATGGGATTCTGTCCAGTGGACGATGTTACTCTTGATTACATGTCAATGACAGGCAGGAGTCCTGAACATGTGGAAATGGTCAGAGCCTACTGCATGGAACAGGGACTTTTTGCATCAGCAGATGCACCTGATCCTGAATACACTTCTACGCTTGAACTCGATATGGGTACTGTCAGGGCTTCTCTTGCAGGTCCAAAGAGACCTCAGGACAGGATATTGCTTGAGGATATGTCTTCCAGCTTCCACCAGACAATGAAAGATGTCTTTGCCATGAAAAAAGGTGGGGAATTTGAGGAAGATTCTGAGTACAGTCGCTGGCTTGGGGAAGGCGGCTATAATATTGTGGAAAAAACCCATGAACATCACAGTGGTATTTCAAAAATAAAATGTGAAGATGATTTATCAACTCTTACACATGGTTCAGTAGTTATTGCTTCAATAACCTCCTGTACAAATACTTCAAATCCTGCTGTCCTTATGGGAGCAGGTCTTCTGGCCAGAAATGCTGTTAAGCGCGGGTTAAAAGTAAAACCATTTGTGAAAACCAGTTTAGGGCCGGGTTCACGTGTGGTAACTGACTATCTGGAGGCTGCAGGACTTATGCCATACCTTGAAGCTCTTGGATTCCATCTTGTAGGGTATGGTTGCCTTACATGCATTGGAAATAGCGGTCCTTTGCACGAATCTATTTCAAGTCAAATTGAAGATAATGAACTGACTGCCGCAGCTGTTCTTAGCGGTAACAGGAATTTTGAGGGTAGGATTAGTCCTCATGTCAAAGCAAACTATCTAGCATCCCCGATGCTTGTAGTTGCTTTTGCCCTTACAGGCTCTGTGGATGTTGATCTGACATCAGAGCCAATTGCCTGTGATCCAAACGGACAGCCTGTGTATCTCGAAGAGATCTGGCCTACAAATGATGAGATTGACAGTTACATCTCCGATTACGTGAAACCGGAAATGTTTGAGGAAGAGTATTCCAATGTATTCGAGGGTACTGAACGCTGGAGGGAGCTCGATGCACCCAAAGGTTTGCTCTACGATTGGGATTCTGAATCTACATACATTCAGGAACCTCCATTCTTCCAGAACTTCCCGCTGGAAATTGGTGATATGGGCGATATTAAGGATGCAAAGGCACTTGTGTTCGTAGCAGACAGTATCACCACGGATCACATATCCCCTGCAGGTGCAATTCCAGAAGATTACCCGGCAGGTAAATACCTGATTTCAAAAGGTGTTACCAAAGAAAACTTCAATTCATACGGTTCCAGAAGAGGAAACCATGAAGTTATGATGCGCGGAACTTTCGGCAATGTACGCCTCAAAAACAAACTTGTTCCGGGCAAGGAAGGTACGTGGACTATTTACCTGCCAACGGGTGAGGAAATGCCAATCTATGATGCATCCATGCAGTACATCGAAAACAACATTCCTCTTGTGGTTATCGCAGGTAAGGAATATGGTACAGGAAGCTCCCGTGATTGGGCAGCTAAAGGTACACAGTTGCTTGGTGTGAAAGCTGTAATCGCCGAATCCTACGAGAGAATCCACCGTAGCAACCTTGTTGGAATGGGTGTTATCCCATTGCAGTTCAAGGAAGACGAAAGTGCAGAAACTCTTGGATTGAATGGTGATGAGACATTTGATATTCTCGGTATTTCAAACATGCAGCCCGGCGGAGAGTTGCAGGTTGTTGCAAAAGCTGCAGATGGCAGTGAAAAGACTTTCAATGCAACTGTAAGACTGAATTCCAACATCGAAGTGGAGTATTGCAGGAACGGTGGCATATTGCACAAGTTCCTCAGGGATAAAGTGAAAGGGGAGTAATTTCCCTTTTCCTTCAATACTTCCTTTACTTTTCTTTCTTCATTTTTCCTGTCGAAAATTATAATATCCTTTTCACTGCATAGTTTTACTGATGTCCTCAAACAAGGAATTGGTTTCAATTCTCCAGTCTCGGTTGGAAGTAGTTTCAAAAACCAAGATGAAGAGTTGGTAGTCGCTTTTGTTCGGAAAAAGGGACAGACTTTTCACGGGAAAGCCTTGAAAATTCAATCAATTATTTTGACAAGGAAGAAACGAAAGTTCTCCGCAAATTCCGTTCATCCTGAAATAACTCTCAGGAAAGTCAATATGGATATAATGAAGAAAATGATCGCAAGCAAAATCTTCTTTTTGTTATGGGACAGGTATTTGGAACCCTTTACTCCCAGTTGTGCTCCAATAATTGAACCCGGGCCTGCAAATATGATGATTGCAATAACATCCTCAAAAATCCCATAATTGCTGTGGATAACAAATTCCGCAATGTGAATTACAGATGCTGCAAGGGCAGTTATGATAACAATAAACACGCTGGTACCGGAAGCCCTTGCTGGTGGCATGTTTAGACGCTTCTCAATGTTATATTCATTTGTCTCTCCCAATCCAGCAGAAACCATTCCAAGGAACAACCCTCCTATAGCACTCAATCCGTAAAAAGGGAAATCAATTTTTTCCCAATGGAAATCCCATATACGGTGATGATGAGGTTCATGCAGAGAAGGATCTTTTGGAAGCAGCTTTTTTTCAGGTAAAAGGAATACTACTGCCAGAAGTAACATTCCGCCTCCGAATATTGCCAGCAGGACAATTGGAGGTATGAAGTCCGCAATAAAAACACCTGCAATAGCAGCTGGAATTGAAGCTTTCAAGGCGAGCTTTGCACAACGATATTCAATCAATTTCTGGCGTGCATATCCTATAGCACCGCTTTCAAAACCGACAATTTCTATTAAAAGACCAATGGCAAAAGCCACTTGAGGCTCAAGCTTCAAAACAAGGAAGAATAATGGGCTAAAAAATACAGCTCCCCCAATTCCTGCTGCCATAGCGATCATTGAAATGATCAGCCCAGCAGGAAACATGAACCAGTACTCCAGCATCCCTATTGAATTTAGTTGGAATACTATAATAATTTGTGTTAGTATTTTGATTTTGTACTGTTCAAAAAGGCTCAAAATGAATATTTAGCTTGCATGACATAGTTTCTTTTACAGATTTAAAGGAAGGTGTAGGGTTGAAGAAAACAATAATGATATTGGTAATTGTGCTAGCTGCATTCTTTGCAATAGGATGTACGCAGGATGTCGGAGAGCCCACGGTTGAGGAAGAACTACCGACTGAAGACACAGAAGTGCTGGAAGAAAACAGTCAACCGGCAGATGATACGGAAGAATCTGCTGGCGTGGTTGTGGAAGTGGCAATAGAAAACTTCGCCTTTAATCCGGCTACTGTTGAGATTTCAGTTGGTGACACTGTGATGTGGACAAATTTCGACTCGGCTCCACATACAGCAACTGGCAATGAAGGAGAATTCGATTCAGGTACTCTTCAAACAGACCAGTCATTCAGCTTTACTTTTGAAGAGGCAGGCGACTTTGATTATATTTGCACTATCCATCCAAGTATGGAAGGTGTAGTAGTCGTTGAATAAAATTTGATTTTTAAAAAATGAGGGCTGGTATTTCAGCCCTTAATTATTATTTATACATGTTCGATATTTGTATGGTCGGAAATTTCTGAGCTAACCGTACAGAGGTCTTCCAGACTTAACATGTGGACATCATCATTTCCTGTGAGTCTTGCAAAATCTTGCAGTTCCTCGGTAGAAATCCGAAGGTAATTTTCCAGTTTTTTGGCAGAAAATTCTACTTTCAAACGCTTGCGTAATTCCGGGTCCTGGGTAGCTACTCCAACCGGGCATTTTCCGGTGTCACAGAGCCTGTATTGTTGACAGGCACATGCCATTAGTGCAGCAGTACCGATTGCAATTGCATCTGCGCCTAATGCCAGTGCTTTGGCAAAGTCAGCCGAAACTCTCAAACCGCCGGTTATTATCAGGGATATATCTTTGATGTGGTGTTCGTCAAGGAATTTCCTTGCCCTGTATAATGCAAAGATTGTAGGTACTGATGCAGTTTGCTTAACAAATTTGTTAGATGCACCTGTTCCACCACCTCTTCCATCAATTGTAATGAAATCAGGATGTGAAAAAACAGCCACTTCCATATCAGCTTCGATATTACCTGCAGCAATTTTAATTCCGATAGGCTTGCCACCGGATATTTCTCGCAGTGATTCAACTTTCTGTCTGAGATCAAACTTGTCTTTTATATCATCAAACCGTGCAGGGCTGATGATATCTACTCCTTCGGGAAGTCCACGTACTTTTCCGATTTCAGAAGTAACTTTCTCAGCAGGTAAATGCCCACCCATTCCCGGTTTGGTGGATTGTCCGATTTTGATTTCAATTGCATCAACAGATCGGAGCGTATCTTCATTTACGTTGTACTTGTTGGGAACGTACTCAAAAATATATTTGTATGAACGCTCAAAAGACTCTTTCAGTACTCCTCCTTCTCCGGAACACATTGCTGTTTTTACTGCAGCACTTCCGCTTGCAAGTGCCATCTTGACTTCTTTTGAGAGTGCGCCAAAAGACATATGAGTGATAAATAAGGGAGTTTCAATTACAAGAGGATATTTTGCTTTTGGTCCGATAACTGTCTTAACGCTAACTTCTTCTTCAGGATTCAGGGGCATTTTCGCCAGTTGGGCACCCTTGACAAGTATTTCATCCCATGCCAGAATGGGCAGCTTGGTACGCATAGGTTCGTAAAGGGATTCACCAGTGACTGAAATTAGATGAATATCTCCCATGTGTGTTTCCAGGGCGTCAGTTTCACGCCGCCATTCACCTAAATAACCACCAAGTTCTTTTTTGGATACCGTAAGCATAACCGAAAGCTTCTTTCCTTCTTTAGCATCGTAAAGCATCGCTTCGGTTGGCTCAATAATGGTTTCCTCTTTTTCTATAACAGGCTTCAGGTGAGAGCGCTTTGCCTTACAAATAGGACATTCCCAATCCTCAGGGAAGTCTTCAGGACTTGTTCCCGGTTTTATGTCAGTAGGAGAGTTTCCTCTGGAATCATCATATTCAAAAGTCTGGCAAACATCGCATCGGTATCTGGTCATGTGGTCCCCTCATCAATAAAAAAAGTAAAATTATAGGATGTAGCTTTACATCCCAAGCTGTTCTTTTTCAGATCCGCGTGTGCAGAAATAAACGTTTTTAAGTCCCAGTTTCTCAGTAACAGGACATCCGCCACAAATGCATCCGCTTTCTTCAGTTATACATTCACTCTTGCCGATTGTAGGGAAGCAATATCCTCCCTTTTCATCACATTCAACCCATGAGGGGCAACTGGAGCAGATACACATAGATAATACCATTTCTTTTTTCTGTTCCATTTCTTCAGGACTCATTTCCATTATAATTTCCTCCAACAACGATTGTTCACTGACTCATTCACAATTCCACTTCTATACACCATGTACAGTATGTATTGCATCCTGAACTATATAAAAAACCACATTCTGCAATACATATTGGTTTTTGTTTAATGCTATAAACGTTTAATGGAAAGTGATCCTGTGTTTTTTTGAGATTATCAACTCAGATCATAAATTCTCCCATTCTATTTTGATGGCATTTATCTCACAATAATTTACAAACAAATTGATTTCCTAATCAGAAATTTCCAAATTTGTAGCTACAAGCAACGGTTATTCAATGAAATTCATTCTTGAATCTAGTTTCTTGCTACTATTTTTCATTCCTCTGATGTCAATCTTTTCCTTCTGCCAAATATGCCTGTGTACCAGCTCGTAAATAGTGAATGGCATTACGTATATTGTGTCCAATGATATGGAAAAGCGTCACAAATTTAAAGCGGAAATCAAATTTGATAGCCTCTTGTTCATAGAAGTCAGCAAACCCGGAAATTGTTTCATAGGGTAGTCCATAATACTTATGGGACGATTTTGAAAATGAAGTATGCTTGCCAGTGAGTTTTTGGTGGAAATATGCAAGAAGATGTAATGGGTAAAAACAAAGGACACCTCATCCAAATGTCCAAAAGTGTTTGTCCAGAATGCCTTAGAACGCTTGATTGTCGAATAATATCGCGTGATGGGAAAATATTTTTACAGAAAGAGTGTCAAGAACATGGATTTTTTGAGATTATCCTGTCATCTGATTCAGATGCATACATTAAGGCCATAAAAGAGAATGTTCCCGGGATAAAACCGAAATTCATTCAGACTCCTGTTTCAAAAGGCTGTCCAAATGATTGCGGGTTTTGTGATGAACACCAGCAGCACACTTGTGTAGGCATTATAGAAATCACCGATGATTGTAACCTTCACTGCCCGGTTTGTTTTGCAGGTTCAGAAAGCAGTTTCAGTTTGTCTCTTGAGAAAGTAAAAGAAATGATAGACCTTTTCGTTGAAAGAGAAGAAAATCCCGAAGTACTTCAGATAAGCGGTGGTGAGCCGACTCTTCACCCTGACATTCTTGACATTCTCGAATATGCAGGTAAGAAAGGCATACTCTATCCGGTGCTGAATACAAATGGAATAAAACTGGCGGATTTGGGCTTTGCCGAGAAAGTAGCAGCTACAGTTCCAAGTGATGACTCTTCTGTGGGTAAACCAGTTATTTACTTCCAGTTTGACGGTTTCAGTGATGAAATATACATGGCTCTCAGAGGCAAGCCCTTGCTTGAAACCAAAATGAAAGCACTTGAAAATTGCAAGAAACTGGGAATGACTGTTGCTCTCGTAAGTACTCTTGTCAAAGGGGTTAATGATCATGAAATGGGTAAGATAATAGATTTTGCAATGGGTGAAAGCTATATCAAAATGGTAAACTTCCAACCAGCAACTTTGACCGGAAGGCATGAGCTTTCGGACAAAATAAGCGGAAGAATGACAATTCCCGATGTTCTTTCAGAGATTAAACTACAAACCAAAGGCACACTAAAGGAAGACAGTTTTATCACAACTCCTTGTCCTTATCCCACATGCTATGTGTGTGCTTACGTGTATAGCAACAATGGAAGAAATGTTGTGCTGACCCGTTTCTTAAATTCAAGTGCCTGTCGTGATTACCTTGTAGGACGCGCTATTCCTGATATTGAAGTAGTTTCCCTGATTGAAAAATCACTGAGTACGTTTGGCAACCTTCTTTCCAGATCTTCAATGCTCACAGGAAGCAACAAAGAAGACGGTTGTTGCAGTGGTGGGAGTTGCAGCGGGATAATTCCGGAAATTGGTAGTGTTCTGAATAACGTTACGTTGGTGTCAGTCCACGCTTTTATGGACGAATACAATTTTAGCATTGAGCGAACAAAGAAATGCTGTATAACTGAAATCATGCCTGATGGCCGAATAATTCCGTTTTGTGCATATAACGTCCTCTATCGAAAAGAACTGACGGAGCAATTCAGGGACAATAACTATTCTCATAACGCTGATTAAATTGAGAATGGGGTTTGAAGATGGATTCAAAGGAAGTAAAAAAGATAGTTAAAGAAGGCTACGCAGAGGTTGCAATAAGTGGTTCTTCATGTTGTTCTTCAAAGAATTTATGTTGTGGATCCGGAGATGTTGCAAAGGATATCAGCAAACAAATCGGTTATTCGGAGTCTGAGCTTGGTAGTGTTCCCGAGGGCTCCAACC
>CAZHNA010000041.1:0-12209 GCA_964532775.1 uncultured Methanosarcinales archaeon | reverse complement strand
TCCTTCTCAATCAAATTCAAAAACTTCAAGCAACCCGCCTGAAAATATAAGAATTAGCTGTTTTTGTGTATCCAATTCCTTTTCCAAGCTCTTTGAGGTATTTTTTTGTAATCTCAATATCTCTTTTTGGAATGAAATAGGAGTCAAGGTTGCGATTTGTAATGTGGTACTTGCCATCTTTCACGTAAACAGCAGCTATGAATTCATAATCTTCATCTATAAATGCCATTCCCGCATCCCCATGGCTGTTATTTGCAAGAAGGATGCCACCAGTTTTCAGGTATTTTTTACATTCTTGAGATACAAAACCGGCATATTGTGAGATTAACAAATCGAAGCTTTCTTCCTGAAGTTCAAGAGGTTTGGTGTAGCTCTGTGATAAAAACGCGAACACAGTTTCTGAATCATACTTCTTTTTCCCTGAGATTAGATCCGAAACAATGTCCCTTTTCTCAAAGAACTTTCTTGCTCTTGGATCACTATCAACATACACAACTTCTGTGAAAGAAAATGACGGAGTAATATGAACAAAACTTCCCGGATAAAGGGCACTCTTGATGTTGAATTTTTCTTTCAAAGATTCAAATAAGTCGGCCCTCTCAAAATCATTGTCTACATATGATTGGTTATATAGGTCCTGCACGTTAATTTTTCTCAAAGCCAGTCTCCTATTATCAATGTTACTGAATTATGTATATAATTTGAGTTCCGAAGTATTTATTCGTAATCCTAAATATATTTCTCTACAAATATATTCTCAAAAAGTATATATTGCATTGGATATAATTACTTTGTTACTATAGCAGAAATGTTAGGTGGGTATTGGAAGTTTCGGTGGTATGTGAGTGGGACTCAAACCATAGTTTATCGTAGTGTTTGCTTTAATCGTGATGATGTCAGGTAGTGCATTCGCTGCTGTATTAGAAGTAGATGATAGTGGTGGAAGAGATCACATTACTATACAGGCTGCAGTTAGCGCTGCAAATGATAGTGATACTATCGTTGTCTATCCCGGTGTCTATACCGAAAATGTGGATATAAATAAAGAATTGACTATTTTTTCTTTCTCTAAAAATCCCGATGATACAATTGTTCAGGCATCAGATGCTAACGTTCATATTTTCAATGTAACAGCGAACAATGTAACAATCAGGGGTTTTAGCATCACATCTGCCAATGGTTCCAATAGTTCGGCCATAATTCTTGATACTGTTTTGAACAACACTATTGATTCCAATAAGCTAGTAGACAACAGTATTGGAATTTTTCTAAACCAGTCTATCAACAATACTATCTACAACAATCTTTTCAATAACACAAATAACATTCAGATGGATGGCAAAAGTGATTCCAACATATGGAACACAACAAAATCAAGCGGTTCAAACGTAATCGAAGGGTCTTCTCTTGGAGGCAACTACTGGGCAACACCCAATGGCACAGGTTTCAGTCAAACTTGCAATGATGCTGACAAAGATGGTTTCTGTGATTTACCATATAGTGTCACGGCAAATAATTCCGACTATCTTCCGCTTAATCTTGATCCATCCATCGATATAGAGCTGTCAATTGGTGATGATGATGCCGATATGCCACTTGGACCCTATGTCAGGTACTTCTATAAATTTGACTGGACTTACAATGTAACAAACACTGGCAATATAAATTTGACTAACATCACAGTGAACGATGACAGCGCTGGATTTGTTGGAGTATTTTCATTGCTGTCTCCCGGTTCATCTGTGGAGTTTACGACTACTGAGCAGGCAAAGTTTGGTCACAATGAAAATCATGCGATAACTAAAGGCACATCTCCTCAGGATATCTATGTAGAAGATAGTGATCCAGGGCACTATTTTGGTTATTCCCCTATAGAAAATTACGAGATCCCAACTGCACACCCATTCTTGACGGCCTCAGTGCTTGGAATTGTGATTATATTTTTCTTGAGACGTGAACTGAAACAATGAGCTAATCAGGAATTACCTGCTGGTTTGAAAGGTTTCAACAATTTGGCTTCTTCCAATAAATTCACTTAATTACAAATAGGACCAATTCACATTGATTTATTTCAGAATAACAAAGGAGTGTACAATATGTCCGAAAATCCCCTTGAAGTAATAAAAGCTACCGACCCTGATTTTTTTGCTCTTATTGAAAACACCAGCCAGCTCTCTCTGAAGGTAATATTCCAATGAAATACAAGTTTCTCATTGCAATGTCTCTTGATGCTGCCGAAGGTGCGGTTGATGGGGTTCAAAACCTTGCAATGGCAGCTATGAATGAAGGGGCAACAAAAGAAGAAATCATGGAAGCTATACGCATAACACAGTATATTGCAGGAATTGGAAGTGTTTACACTGCTGCAAATGCCCTGAAAGAAATATTGTAAATTAATCAAATATAAATCAACAAAAAGAGAAAGGGAAATTATTTTCCTTTCTTTTTCAGCTTAGCCAGTTTTTTCTTAGCATCTTTGCTGCCACTAGCTGCTTCCTTTTCAAGGTTTGCCTGCTTCTCTCTCTTTGCACCTTTCTTCCTGTCTAAGTCCTTTTTCGACATTGCCATAATCAAATACCTTCATTTTATTGTTCTAATGCGCACTAAGTTCGGTTTAAAGAGTATTTATGAGTTTCTAAAAAACGTGTTCAGATTGGTACGGGGATCTCAAAATAAGTGTTTCAGGTGGGAAACAGATGCCCTGTGTCGAAGAAGTTATCAATTCAGGCTACCAATTTATTCTCATAGAATCATTATTTCTTCTAGTTAAAGTTGGAGTATGCACTGGCTTCGGAGTCTGAAAACTTCAAACAACAAAACTTCAGGTGAATCCATGATAATAGAATTCAAATCAAAAAAACCAGCAATCCACAAAACCGCATTTATTGCAGCCTCCGCAGATATCATTGGAGACGTTGAAATCGGGGAAAATTCAAGTATCTGGTTCAATGCAGTAATCCGGGGAGATGCTGAAAAAATCCGTATCGGTAATCGAACGAGTATTCAGGACAATGTTGTTGTCCATTCTGCAACTGATGTAGGAGATGATGTTAGTGTTGGTCATGGGGCTGTCCTGCACGGGTGTAAAACCGGGAACAATATTATTATTGGCATGAATTCCACATTACTTGATGGTGCGGAAATTGGAGATAATTCAATTGTTGGGGCGAATGCACTGCTTCCTCCTGGGAAGAAGTTCCCTGCTAACAGTCTGATAATCGGCATGCCCGCAAAAGTTCGAAGGGAAGTTGATGATGAGGATATTGAAATGATCAGGAAAAATGCAGCTTACTACGTTGAGTTGATGTCGGAATACAATAAATAAAGAATGAGTTGTTTTTACTATTAAAATGCTACACAAAATGTGGCTGTAAATGCAAGTATGCCAAGTACAAAGGCAGCTACAAGCATGAATAAAAGAGTTTTTCTCCTTTTTTGACTAGATGGGGTTAGAGAGTCGTGGATTTTTATTATATTTTGCTTCAAGGGATGAACCAATCCCTGACCCCCAAAGCAACTCCTGTGATAATGCCGATTGCAAGATTGTCAAGTATGATTCCTATGGAGAGGCAAATAAATATTCCAATCACCATGCAAATTTCCATCCACTGTCCATCTGTGTAACTTTTCTCTTCCATACTTTTTCTTCCATTCAGATACAATTAAGTTCGATTAGAGTCTACTTTATTGTATCTTCTAATGGATAGGCATGGGGGTTTAACATGGCTAGCGAACAGGAATCATTTTGGGAGAGTTTGAATTTCTTTAAGCGTTGCTATCTTTGTTGCAACAAAGGTTTGCTTTACAAAGCGAAACCTTTTTTATCCTTAGTATCATAAAGATACTACATACAGGTAAATTGAGGAGTAACAATGACCGAAATAGAAATTGATGTAAGAGGGCAGACATGTCCCGTTCCACTCGTAGAGTGCAGGAAAGCCCTTAGGAAAGCTTTAGAGGGCGATGAGGTCGTAATTGTGGGTACTCATGGCGCCTCAAAGAAAGAGATTCCGATGGCATGTGAGTCAATGGGGCTTGAAGTCATGGGAATTGAAGATAAGGATAATGAATGGAAGATCAGGATTAAGAAGTGAGCATCATGACAGGTAAAGCCGTTTTAGTTGTCCAGAGTGGTGACATGGACAAGCTCTACAGCGCACTTATCATAGGTAATGGTGCGCTGGCTATGGGAATGGAAGCTTCAATGTTTTTCACTTTCTGGGGTTTGGAAAGGCTCAAAAAAGGTGGCCTTGAAAAAGGCCCGCTTTCAAAAATGAACTTCCTTGGCCTTGGTAAGTGGATGGTTAAAAGCAGGATGAAAAAAGCTAATGTCGTTTCCCTCGAAAAGCTAATGGAAGATTACAAGGAACTCGGTGGTAAAATAATCGCCTGTGATATGACCATGGAAATTATGGGCATCAAGCATGAAGATCTTCGTGAAGACTGGATTGATGAATGCGGTGCTGTGGGTACTTATGTTTATGAGGCAAAAGACGCAGATATAAGCCTGTTTATTTGATTGGAGGAATTGTGTGTTTGAAGAAATGATTTATCTTGATAATTCTGCATGTACTCGTCTTGATGAAAGAGTGCTTGAGGTCATGAAGCCTTATTTTTTCGATGTTTATGCAGTGGCTACCTCTGAATTCGGATATTCCATGGGGATTGATGCCAAGGAAGGCCTGGCCAAATCCCGTGAGAATATAGCTTCAAAATTGGGAGCTGCTTCTGAAGAACTTGTGTTTACTTCAGGAAGCACTGAATCAAGCAACATGGCACTGAAAGGTGTGGCTTCAGCGCTCAAGAAAAAAGGAAAGCACATCATAGTTTCTAAAATAGAGGATTTTCCAGTTCTTAACACGGCAAAAGCCCTTGAAAAACAGGGATTTGATGTGGATTATCTGGAGGTGGATGGTGAAGGTAGATTGGATATTCAAAATCTGGAAAACACAATCCGCGATGATACAATTTTTGTTTCCATTCAACAGGCAAATCAGGAAATCGGGACTTTGCAGGATCTTGAATCAATTGCTTCAGTTTGTAAGGAAAAAGATACGCTCCTGCACACAGACGCAACTCATAGTTTCACCCGTATACCGCTTGATGTCTCAAAAATACCTGTGGATCTCGTAACAATTTCCGGGCACACAATTCACGGCCCAAGAGGTATCGGTGCGTTGTATATTCGTGAAGGCACGCCTATTAACAAGTGGATGGATGGCGGTTTTCAGGAATCTAACTTGAGAGCAGGCGTTGAAAACATTCCTGCCGCAGTAGGTCTTGCAAAGGCTGTGGAACTCGTAACTCCCAAAGAAACGAAAAAGCTTGCAGCAATGCGGGATAGGGTTATCGATGGAGCTTTTGATCAAATTCCGGATGTAACACTTAATGGAAGCCGTTCAGAAAGACTTCCTCAAAATGCAAATGTAACTTTCCATTATGTGGAGGGTGAATCTATCACGCTTCATCTCGATATGAGAGGTTTTGCAGTCAGCACAGGATCTGCATGCTTTAGCAAATCTTTGGAAGCAAGTCACGTGATTCGTGGAATCGGTGGCGATCACGAAAGAGCGCATGGTTCAGTTCGTTTCACATTTGGACGCTACAATACAATGGAAGATGCGGATAAGATAGTTGAATCCATTAGTGAAGTTGTTGAACAACTGAGGGTTATCAGCCCCCTCAGGAATGATAACTAATCAGGTGATAAGATATGCAATTCCCTTATACTGAAAAAGTGCTTGAACATTTCAGGCATCCTCGCAACGTTGGTAAAATTGAAAACCCTGACGGAAAATCAATGGAAGGAAGTGCCGCCTGTGGGGATATGGTTGCCGTTTATCTCAAGATTGACGATGACAAAAAAGTAATTGATGACATTAAATTCGAATCATATGGTTGTGCTTCAAATATTGCTACCGGTTCAGTTATTACTGAGATGGCTAAGGGCAGAACCATTGATGAAGCAAAAGATATTAGCTGGAAACAAGCAGCTGAAGAGCTTGGTGGGTTGCCACCTGTGAAAGCGCATTGTTCGGTTCTGGCAGTTGAAGGTCTTCGTGCAGCCATACGCGATTACGAAGAAAAGCATGGTCTTGTTACTGAAAAAGAACCCACTACTGATGAAGTTATCAAAAAGCGCCTGAAACATGTAATGAATCCGCTTACCGGGCTTGATGTTATCCGAACAGATTTGATTCTGAAAAGTTCTGTGGAGGAAGGCGTTGTCAGGGTTGTTGTAGACCTGCCTTCGGATCACCAGTTCGCTCCGGCTATCAAAGAGGATGTTATCGAAAAGCTGGACTCCCTGTGGGATGTCAAAAGAGTTGAAGTCGTATTTACTGAATAAATGATGCTGTAAAAGCATCATTTTTTTCCATATTTCAAGTGCCGGAATAATTCAGACTTCAGTGCTTTCTAGGGACACGTCCGGTGGAAGTGGCAGTATGATGCTTGGTGGATTGGTAGTTGTAATTTTGGCTGTTGCAGGTTTTGTTCTTTACAGACGACGTTCTGGTATCTTCGAATCCGAAGCGGAAGAATGAACATTCCGTTTACCTCCCCTTTTCAGGGAGCTTTGTGCTCCCTAACTTATCATTTATTTTCAGGCGAATGCCACTCTTTTTATTTGATTGCGTTGAATATCATTTCCAGAACTTCCAGTTATATTTGTGATCTATATGTTTCTCAAAAGTATTTCCATGAAAGATGTTCCGTCGGAAATCCGGAACTCATATCCATTTGATATTCCTTCCATCAGGAACTTGAATGAAGTAGATTTCACTTCCAATGTAACCTTCTTTGTAGGTGAAAACGGATCAGGGAAATCCACTCTTCTTGAAGCTATAGCTTATCAGTCGGGTTTTAACACTGCCGGAGGAAGTAGGCATAACCATTTTGATCTTGTAGAATCAAATTCAGATCTTGGTGAATATGTTCGTCTTTCATGGATGCCAAAAATAACAAACGGATTTTTCTTGCGCTCAGAAACTTTCTACAATTTCGCTTCACACATCGATGATATGGGCCCGGATAGCGTCTCCTGTTATGGTGGTAAATCACTTCATTCACAATCTCACGGTGAGTCTTTCCTTTCACTGTTTTCAAATCGTTTTGGCAAGGAAGGTATATATTTACTGGATGAACCGGAGGCAGCCCTTTCACCATTAAGACAAATGTCTCTTCTCAGGATAATTTATGAACTGGAAAGCACGGGTAGTGCACAATTTATTATTGCCACCCATTCCCCGATACTCATGGCTTATCCGAATTCACAGATCCTTTTATTTGATGAATCCGGGATCTCAGAGTCAGAGTATGAAAAAACCGAGCACTATACTCTTACAAAGGATTTCTTAAACAATAGGGAACGGTTCTTGAAAGAGTTATTTTGTGACGACTAAATGTTTTGTTCTAAGGATTACATTTGATTTTTAAGATGAGTTTTGTCTAGTTATTTTCGGATAGCTGTGAGCTTGCAGTCCCGGTTCTACCCCTCTTCTTGATATCAAATACCAGATAGCTGTGATGGTGGGAGTTTACGTTTCCACGGTAACTTGTGTCACGCTGAGCATATTGCTAACTTCACGTGTTTGCTTTGATGATTACGGAATGTTGAAGGAAAAAATGTTCAAGAAAGATTCTATGGTAGCTTAAAAGGCAATCGGTTTTTCGAGGATGTTGTGTTTTTATTTTAATTCCAGTATCTTTCTGCATAAGTCTGGATATTTTTGATATATGGAGTTATGTATCGAAGGAGCAGTGGTGTAATAACGATTATAGCTATCAGGTTTCCGACAAACCATCCCTGAAATACATTAAACCATTGGTTCCATGTTACAATATTTCCTGCAAAAAGCATTGCTGATCCCCATACTGCACCTGTAAGATTATTCAGGAACAAACCAAAAATATGGGGGCACAGGGTTGGGTCTATCTCTAGTGAAAAAGTTTGTTGAAATGCATGATGGGCAGGTATATGTTGAAAGTGAATATGGGCAATTCACGAAATTTGGATTTAGTATCCCTCCATCTCATGAGGATTCAAAAGCCCTTTCCGAGACCGATTGCTCATCTAAATTAAGGAACTCTTAAGTATCATTCTAACTATTTTAGCGCTATAGGAGGAATAAATCTGGCTTTGTTATCATCAATATGGGCACTAATATCTTTAGCATCGTTTTTCTGGGTTGCTTATGATGTGTTAGCTCGGAACCGGAGGCTTAGTAATGTCATGAAAGCTTTCTGGATAATGGGCGCTCTGTTATTTGGCGCATTGGCTGCAATAGCCTACTATTTCATAGGGCGGAAGTAATTCTTCTTCCGTTTCTATTTCATTTTTGTTTTAGCCTTTTTTTTATTTTGTCCTACGATTTCAATGTATTTTTGCTGCAATTCTGTGGATATTCTCTTCAGAGTATCCGTTGCTCATTCTATAATTTTTAGACATTGGGATTCAAACATATTTATATATAGCAGAAAGTAGTTTGTTTTTCAAACAATTGGGAAATCGAACTAAATGGGGTATATTATGGAAAATAAAAAAGAACTGCTTGTGTTATACTTTGAAAACTACATTCTTTCCAATAAACTCAGTTCTATTATGGTGGCTTCCATGGGGGGATGTGGCTGTGAAAATCCACATCAACATAAAAGCCGGAATATGACTCTTCGAATACTGGATCTGAAAGGGGAGGTTACCCCGTCTTCCATTTCCCAGTACCTTAAATTGAATAAGAGTAGCGTAACCAGCCTAATTGACTCCCTTGAAAAGGACGGTTTGGTTATTCGGAAGCCTAATCCCGATGATCGAAGAAAATGCTTCATCTCACTAACTCCTGAAGGAAATCAACAGTTAAAAGTTTTTGATGAATTTTTGGTTTGGATTTCAGGGCGAGTTGCAAGCCATCTCAGTGAATCGGAATATGAGGAGCTTCTTTCCAGCATGAGGAAAGTTGCTGAGATTCAGAAAAAGATTGAATCTTCTTTTTTGGAAGAGCAAAAGAAGGCGGATAAATAATTCGTTGTGAGAAGATTGGAATGAAAGGAATCTTTGAAAAACTTGGAGTCTTCATAGAAGACAATCGTTTTCCCGTTCTTATAATTGCATTTTTATTGGTAATTACTGCAACGCAGGGTGCCCAGTTCATTGAAATGAAATCTGGAACAGACACATTCGTTGATAAATCTTCTACCCTCTATCAGGATTTTGATCATCTCTATCAGACCCTTTTCAGCAAGGAGGCCATTGTTGTGATGGTTGAAGGTGAAGACATTCGGGATATTGAAGTCTTTAAAGCCCTTGATAGGCTTGAAACCACGTCGGGAAATATTCCTGGAGTTGTGAGCACTACCAGTCCAGCTTCGGTTACAAAAAACTTAAATCTGGATCAGAATGGTCGGTATACTATTTCTGAAAGCGAATTCGAATTTGCTTCTATTGTAAATAATGTTCCTGAAAACCTGATCCCGGATGATTCGCATGCCCTGCTCTATATTGAAATGGCAGGTGATTCCAGTGAAATCCAAAAACAGGAAATTCTCAGGGAAGTTGAAACATTAGTTGATCTTGCACAGTTTCCTCCGGGTTACGAAATAATAGTGACAGGAGAGCCTGCTTTCAATATTGCTATGAATGATGAAATGATGTCCAGCATGGGAATCTTGCTGGCGTTGTCAGTAGTTTTGATGATCATTGTGCTCTATCTGGTTTTCCAGCATGTACGCTGGAGGCTCATGCCACTTGGTGTAGTTCTTCTTGGTATAATTTACACAGTTGGTGCAATGGGTTATTTGAACATTCCTATGACGATGGTTTCAATGGCTGCTTTCCCGATACTCATTGGTCTGGGAATTGACTATGCTATCCAATTCCACAATAGAATAGAAGAAGAGCTCGAGCGTGGTGAAACTCCGCGTGAAGCTGTTATTGATACCGTAAAGCACACAGGACCTGCGGTTCTGATTGCATTGGTCATAACATGTCTTGGATTCTTTTCGCTTTTAACTTCAAGTATTCCAATGATTCAGGACTTTGCAAAGTTGTTACTAATAGGAGTTGTGATGTGCTTCCTTGCTTCCCTTTTTGTAGGAGTGACTATGCTCTATATCTTCGATTCCTTTGGTAAGAATTTTGAGAATCACAAAAAGAAAATCGACACATTGGGTCACAGGGTAAAAATCCGTCGTTTCAGATCAAAACAAAAGCTTGCAAACAAAGGCCCGAAAGAACCGGACATGCTTGAAAAAGGACTTCGTTCTACATCCAAGTTTGTCTTAAAGCACCCTTTTCCAATACTTGCAATTGCTCTGTTGCTTTGCTTAAATGGTCTGTATGTAGATCAGATGGTTCCCATCAACTCTGATACGGAAACATTTGTTCCACAGGATATGCCCGCACTAATAGAATTAGGTCATTTGAGTGATGTTACCGGAGGTGAAGATCAACTTAACGTTATTGTGAAAACAGATGATGTAACTGATCCGGCGGTTTTACAATGGGTTGACGAGTTTAGCACGCATGAAGTGGAATCCAGGGATAATATCTACGCTTCGAATAGTATTGTTTCGGTTTTGAAATCCATGAACAATGGTGAGCTTCCAACAGATGAAGCAGAAATTGACTATTTGTTCTCCATGGTTCCTGAGGATACGATGGAAATGTACATTCACGGAAACAATCTCATGTTGCTGAATCTGAATATCGGAGATGCCATGGGGGATATTGGTCTTGAAGGTATAGAGGGTCTCACAAACGTGGTCCGTGAAGATATCAGCTGGAGGACCGCTCCTCCTGGAGTAACAGTTACCATAACAGGCGGTTCAGTTGTTTTCGTCGAAGTATTGGATGCCTTAACTTCAGGCAGGGTTTTCATGTCCTATCTGGGGCTCACGCTCGTTTTTGGAGGCTTGCTTGTAATTTACCGTGACTGGCTCAAGGCATTCGTGCCGGTTGCTACTATGTTCATGGTAATTGGGTGGACTGGAGGAATTATGTATTACTCCGGGATGGAATACAATCCCATGACTGCTACACTGGGGGCACTGATTCTTGGTGTGGGTTCGGAATATGCGATTCTTATGATGGAGAGATATTATGAGGAAAGGGAGAAAGGTTTCAGTCCCGAAGAGGCGATGTCTGAAGCCAGTGTAAAAATCGGAAAAGCCATTGTAACATCTGGATTAACAACTCTCTTTGGTTTTAGTGCATTGATTGCATCTCCATTTTCGATTACAAGCGACTTTGGAATTATTACGGTTATAGATGTGGGACTGGCACTTTTTGCTACTTTCGTTATTTTCCCGCCGTTAATTGTTCTTCTTGACAATTTCCGGGAAAAGCGAAGGGCAGAGTCTACAGGTCTTTTTGATTCACTATTTAACAGGAAACTTAACAAGAAAACAGGGGTTGATACCCAATGATTAAATTTATCGGAAAACCAAGGATACAACATATTTTCTGTGCATTCATGATTTTCACGATCATGTCATCTGCACTGTTTGTAGCAGTGGCACCTGTAAGTTCCAAGGAATTTATACAGCCTTCTTATGGCTACACAACCAACTACTACGAAGGCTATGGTGTGCCAGATGTCTATGCTTCAGTTCTCGGTGATACTGAGTTCGAAAGAGGAGAAACTGCCAGGTTGAATATTGTTTTGTCCAATAGAGGCATTCTTCATGGTTTTGAATCAAAAACCAATGTTGAAGGCAGCAATAGCGAACAAAAGCTTGCACTAGCCGAACTGGAATATGAAACTTCGAGGACGGTTGCTTATGGTGTAAAAGCAACGCTTGTATCTTCCACTGAGCTCATAGACGTTGATCCGCTTACAAGTGGTCAGACTCTTGAAGAGTTAATTCCCGGAGAACTGCCATCGCAACCTTTTACTTTCACAATTAGCATTTCCGAGGACACTCCAGCTGGTGACTATATGTTAATGCTTCCTGTAAGTTATGAATTTCAGGATGATGTCCAAATGACGGGGGGAGATGCTTTGCAGCTTGGAGTTCCGGGCATGGATCATGCTGTGTATTACAAGGAAGCAAACACAACACTTCCAGTGCCGATAACCATCAAGGAAGCTTCCAATTTCCGTGTTCAAGAAATAGAGGGCGAAATGGTTGCAGGAAAATCATCTACTATTAATGTCACGTATCTCAATGACGGTGAGCTTTCTGCGCAGGATGTCATTGCCCGGGTTGTAGCT
>CAZHNA010000040.1:0-12284 GCA_964532775.1 uncultured Methanosarcinales archaeon | reverse complement strand
GCTGCTGCCATAACATTGCCACATAATCCAATTAAGACTAGTAAACCTATTAAAATTGCAATTCTTTTCATTTGTAATTACCAATAGTACGTATATATGATTAGGCATTTAGTTATTTCTATTTTAATGTGTTTATTTTTATATATACTCAAATGCCATTATAAAATATACGATTGGGCTAATTCTTTAGTTATTTGATTACAATATGACAATTTTTGTATTTTCAAGATGCTGAGCTAATTCCCTAATCTTCAGCAATAAAACAATTACAGGATGAAAGCTGAATATTTCACTCTTTCTTCTTGCCACAACTATAGCAATATCCTTTGTGCACACAAATAGTCCCACCACATTCAGGACATTTCCATCTCATCTTTTCATTTGCCACAAAATCTTTCAAACCAAATTTTTTGATATATTCGAGATTCTCAATCATGCTCATATTGTATTTGGCTCGATATCTTTTATCTAAGCTTTTTAACCTGCTGCAAGGGAATTTTTTGCACTCAAAACAGAATTGCGCATCGCTACTTTCAAAAGTAGGACAGTGCTTGATCTGTTTGCATTTAGGGTTAGTAGCATCTAATCCTCTACAACCAAGGCACTTGTTTTTATCTCTCAGGTAAGCTATACAAATGCCACAATTCATCCCACATGGGGCAATAAGTGAGAGATCAGTCGAGATTTCCATAGCATATAATCTCTTATTTCTTATTATTAAAAATAATTCATTTTGGCATAATCTTCCCTATACATTGAACTTCGCCTCCATATGAGCATTAAGCGTAAAAGGCCATTGAACTCAGCATTTTTCGTCATGCAATGTAAAATACCTTTTGAAGTTCCATCCTATTCCAGCCCGAATGAAACATATTAAATTAAACGCAAATTTTTAGAAGAGTGGTATTTTTACGAGATACCTATAACCCCGCACCTTTTTTATGAACTTATCTGTAACTTCACCATACAACGCTAAAAAAGTGTACGGTAAAATCAGGGATATTTTGATTTTTTTCAATTTCTTTTTTGTTATCAGGTTGTATATCAAAATCAATTAATAGTTTTAAAACATATAACCTATTACCGTATTGTAATGGTGCGGTATGGCAATGAATCAGAAGGTAAAACGCCAATTGGGTATAGAAGCCCATGATCATTCAAGGTTTGTTTGGCTTTGTAAATCCTTTTAGTCGACCTGCGATGGTGAAGTCATCGGGAATAGGATCGCCCAATGGGATATTGTCTAATGGAATAATGAAGTCGGCTAATAGATCCCTGTTCATTGCCATTAAATTACTGTCTATTTTTGAACAGATTTTTTTTGCTTTCGGAACTTGTGTTACTTATGAGGTGCTTCTTCAGCAAATCAGATCAACACCAATATTTAATGTTAATAAGGCACTAATACAAATTGAAGTTCATTCTTTTCTAAAGTGTTGTGTCAAGGGGTGTTATGCGTGTCAAAAAATATGTGTGCATGGAAAAAAGCTGACATACGAGACAATGAAAACGATTTCAAAAATCTTATTGTAGATGCACAATTCTATTGCATAAATTGCGGAAGGGCATCAAATAATATGAAGTACCTTTGCTGCCCGGGGAAACTAGAAAGCACTCCTTAAGCACATTTATTGGTTTACTTCGCTGACTTGGCACGATAACCCCATTTCAACCAATTCCAACAAAGCATATATCGAATTAAGAGGAATTTTTTAGAGAGGAATGGGAGCTAATAAATGATACAGAAAACATGGATCAATCTATCAACAAAAAATCCCGAAAAGTCTGCGGAATTTTTTGAAAAGCTAGGATTTGAGCTCAAAACCCAGTTTGGTGTCATAAGTGCAATCTTAAACGCCAACACGATGATAACTCTGGTTGAGAACTCACAGTTTAAGGAATTTGCGCAAAAGGAAGTAGCTGATACCAGAACGACTGCAGAAACTGTTGTGGTTTTGCAGCTCGATAGCAGAGAAGCAGTCAATAGATTGGTAGATAACGCAATTTCCCTGAGTGCAAGGGAAAGCCGCGAACCACATGAGAACGGTCCGATGTTTGGAAGAAGCTTCGAGGATCCAGACGGCCACGTTTGGGAAATATTCTTCATGGCTGAGGAATAAGTGCCAGTAAAGTAACAGTTCAGGGAATGGTGGAGTCACATGAAACTCATTCTATTATCAGATACCCATGTCAAAGCAGGGAAATCGCTGATTGAGTTGTTGCCGGATGATCTGGTTACAATTATCAAAAACAGTGATATGATAATCCATGCCGGAGATTTTGAAACACTGGAATGTTACAATGAGTTAGCAGGCTTAGGAAACCTTGTAGCAGTCCGTGGCGATACGGACGTACCTGAATTGATGGAACTACTCCCCGAAAAACAGGTCATTGAAATTGAAGGTGTCAGAGTAGGGGTCATTCACAAAGGCCAGCTAACATCTGATAACCCGGATGGCCTTCGCTATCTGGCAAAAGAGATAGGAGTGGATGTTCTGATCTTCGGGCATTTTCATCATCCGATAATTGAGGATTACGAAGTACTTCTGCTCTCCCCGGGCAGTCCAACCGTTCCCGGAATTGCTGAACCCAGCGCCATAGAACTTGACATAGCTGAAGGTAAAGTAAAAGGGAGAGTTGTAAGGTGTGACGGGGATGTGTGCAGTTATTTTGAGTATGAAAGGAAGCGGGAGTAACATTTTTTCTCACGAGACCAAAAGAGATTAATCTTTTCGGTTTCTTGAAATCTCTATCTGATATGATCAAAATATGTGATCAATGGATCATCATATTTTGGAAATGAGGGGAAAGAGGATGGTGATTTCAATTCGGTTGGAAGACGAAAGCGACTTCAGAAACGTAGAAGACATGACAAGGGAAGCATTCTGGGATCTTTATAAACCGGGGTGTGACGAACATCTTGTTTTGCACAATATGAGAACCTCACCGGAGTTTGTAAAGGAACTGGACTTTGTTGCATGTGACGGGGATAGGACCGTAGGCAATATCGTTTACTCAAAAGCAAAAGTGATCAATGACGAGAAGCAGGAATCTGAAGTCCTGTGTATGGGACCTATTAGTGTATTGCCATCATCTCAGAAAAAAGGCATTGGCTCCTTACTTATGAAGCATTCTATAGAAAAAGCAAGGTAGTTGGGTTATAGAGGCATAATTATCTTTGGCAATCCTGAGTACTATCAGAGATTCGGTTTCATGAATGCCAAAGAGTACGATATTCAAACGCCTTCCGGTGAAAACTTCGATGCCTTCATGGCACTGGAGCTCAACAGCGGAAGTCTGGGACCAGTATCTGGTAAATTCTTCGCATCCGATTCTTTTGAGGTTACTGAAGAAGAACTTGAGATTTTTGAAAATGAGTTCACTCCTAAAGTGAAACATGTCACAGACACCCAATTAAGTTAATGGATGATTATAATTTCAGCCAGAAATCGCAGAAATGTGATCACCGTAAAAAATGTGTTCTATTTTAACAGAATAAAAGGGAGTGTCTCCTTTCCTATTGACACTCTTACCCCCTTTTCTTTATCGTCCATAAATATTCAAGATCAGAAACTCTGTATCATGACTCTTCAACATGTAATTCCTAAAAACGTATTCAACAAATGGTTAGAAAGTAAAAGCAGTACCTAAAGTTCGTAAGGTTATATAACATTGGAAGTACAATTGTAGAGTGGGTGGGGTGTATTGGGAGTGGCCGCACAAGAGAACATTTTCAAATAGCAAGCAATTAACAATGCAGAAACGGCCTGCTTCCAACCATCCTTTTTTCCAGATGTTTCTTCCATGAATGTTAAGACTAAAAGTCTAGTTCAGAGTTTAGTCTGATACACCAAAACCAGAAAGGTTTCAATTCTGAATACATTTTGTTAGACTATTAAAGCATCCTCAACTAATTCATCAATATCAATAGCTATACCCCTCCTATGTACACATCATCCTCTTTTTGTATGCATATTTGTTATATAGACATCCATTACAACTACTAGTTAAGGAAAAGGAAAAACACTAATCTGGAGGAACAAAAAATGATAAATGCAAACATCAATCGAGGAACACTGACAGATGGACTTCTGGGTTTGGCTATAATCATGTTCACAATATGGGCTGAGTGGATGGTTGTAAGATTTATTTAAAGACAGTCTTTCAAAAAAATATTATTGAAGAATGTTTTCTTGAAACGTATTATGCCTAATAATCTCTTTTTTTAACTTTTTTACTTCATGCCATAGTGCTAATTGTTTTGAATTTAGAGTGTGTACTCACGCTTAAGTCTCCATCGGAAGACATCACCGTTTTCTTAAACCTGTAGCTATGATCAAATAAATTATCAACGGTTTTTTCAAAACGTACCTAGTAAAAAAAGCAATGAATGATTTTGGTTCCAGAATGGAAACATTCGGCAACAAAAGTTTGGAAGTGGTGGGGGTGTTGGGGTGGGGATAAAAACCCACTTATCCGAATGTTTCCAGAGAAAAAATACAACTTCCATTATATAACTTTTTTGAAACTGGTTTGTATTCTGCTACATTCTTATTGCAAAAAATATAGACAAAAAAAGACGAGATCAATTGCATTAAGGTTTAGTGCATGTGTATTTCGGTCACTTATTTTTAAATAGTAAGAACTCGATAAAAACAGTTGTATTCAAATGCCACTACACACCAATGAAGAATATCTAAAAAGCATTTTTCGTGCTGTTCCTTCGGGAATCGGAATTGTGAAGGACAGAATTATAGTCGATGTTAATCCTCGAGTATGCGAAATGACTGGATATAGCCGGGAAAAACTCGTCGGCTCCAATGCCAAATTTCTTTATCCAACGCAAGAGGACTATGATTTTGTAGGGTCTGAAAAATACAAGCAAATTTCTGAAAAGGGTATTGGTACAGTGCAAACCCGGTGGCAAAAAAAGAATGGAGAAATTATACACTTATTGCTTGTCTCCACACCACTTGATGCTGAAAACCTGACAAAGGGAACAACTTTTACTGCAACTGATATTACCGACAGGATAGCCGCAGAAAAAGAACTTCGAAACAAAGAAGGACAACTTCGTGCATTAGTTGACGCATTGCCTGATTTAATCTGGCTCAAAGATCCCAATGGGCTATACCTTGGATGCAATACAAAATTCGAACGCTTTTTTGGTGCAAAAGAAAAAGAAATTGTTGGCAAGAATGACCACGATTTTTTAGAAAAAGAACTGGCGGACTTTTTCAAAGAAAAAGACAAGAATGCAATTGAAGCCGGTGTGCCTGTCCTGAATGAAGAAGAAATCACTTATGCAAGTGATGGACACAAAGAATTTCTGGAGACAATCAAAACACCAATGTATGATTCGGAAGGAGAACTCATTGGCGTATTGGGTATTGGTCGCGACATCACCTGCCACAAAGAAGCGGAAGAGTCCTTACTAAAAGCCAAGATTTTGGCCGAAAAAGCAAACCAACTGAAAAGCGAATTTCTTGCAACGATGAGTCATGAACTTCGAACACCTTTAAACTCAATAATTGGATTTTCACAGATTTTGGCCAAAAACCAGCAGGATCATCTAGATGAAACTGAAATCAGGTATACATCAAACATAATAAGAAGTGGAAAACACCTTCTTGAATTGATTAATGAGATTTTGGATCTTTCAAAAATCGAATCGGGAACAATGGAAATAAACTATGAAGATTTCCAGATCTCCATCCTGGTAGCTGAAGTCAAATCACTGATCTTCCCGATGATGAAATCAAAGGATATAAACTTCTCAAGCAACATAGAAGATAAATATCTCATAGTATTTGCAGACAGGAAGAAAATGAAGCAATTAATGTACAACCTTCTCAGTAATGCAGTTAAATTCACTCCAAACAATGGAGAGATTGCAGTTACCGTAAGTAGTACGAAGGAATTCGTGCACATCTCAGTATCAGACACGGGAATTGGAATAGCAGAAAGTGATCAGGATACAATATTTGATTCTTTCAGTCAAATTGACTCATCCGCAAGTCGACATTATGAAGGAACAGGACTTGGCCTTGCTTTAGTCAAAAAATATGTTGAAATGCATGGCGGAAATATTCGAGTAAAAAGTGAAGTTGGCAAAGGAAGCTCATTTACTTTTTCGATACCCATCGAGGATTCAACCAAACAGCTAACCCTAATGGATCCGTCATACACTTAAATTTCATTTTAGGGAGCTACAAATATAGCCTCCGAATTTACCGATTTGCTGATATAGCGAAATATTAATCATAAAAGTAAGCTTTTCATAGTCGTGTCCTAAAGTATTACATACTTACAATTTACCCTAACCAAGATAAGCGATTGATAACCGTGAAACTCTACAGCACAAATCTCAAAGCAGATGAAGCCACCTTCAAAACTGCACTTATCAAAGGTCTTGCTCCTGACAAAGGACTTTACCTCCCAAAGGAACTTCCGCATTTCTCGGAAGAGGAACTTTATTCCCTGAAGAATGAGACATACCCTGAAATTGCATTTCGGGTCCTCTCAAAAGTTCTTGAAGGGGAAATTGATGAAAATACTCTCAAGGAACTCACCTATGATGCATACAACTATGATGTTCCTCTGGAAAAAGTAAACGACAATACTCATATAATGAGACTGGATCGTGGCCCTACGGCTTCTTTCAAGGATTTTGCAGCCCGCATGATGGCACGCCTTATGCAATACTATCTTAAGCAGGAAAATCAGAATCTCATAATTTTAACAGCGACTTCCGGTGATACAGGAAGTGCAGTTGCTCATGCTTTCTATGGTCTTGATAACGTAAAGGTCATTGTCCTTTTCCCGAAGGATGAAGTCTCTGATCGCCAAAGAAAGCAGATGACAACCCTTGACAAAAATATTTCTGCCATTGCTATGGAAGGTAAATTTGATGATTGCCAGGCATTGGTAAAGAAGGCATTTGCAGATGATGATCTCAAACACCTGAACCTCTCATCAGCAAATTCAATTAATATTGGTCGCCTTATTCCACAGTCAATCTACTACTTCTATGCGTATGTTAAGCTCAGGGACTATCCAGAAGAAATTATTTACTCAATTCCTTCAGGAAACTTTGGAAACATGATGGGATGTGTTCTCGCAAGAGAAATGGGAGTTCCTATTAGGAAAATCCTTGCTTCAGTTAATGAGAATGATGAAGTACCCGTATTTCTTGAAACCGGAAAGTACGCAAAAATTGAGCCTTCAAAAAGCTGCCTTTCCAACGCAATGAATGTAGGGCACCCAAGTAACCTTGCAAGGCTTATAGCAGTCTACGGCGGGGAGATGGATGAAGAAGGTAATGTCAGTAAACTTCCTGACATGGAAAAACTGAACAGCGATATCTTTTCAATTTCTGTAACCGACGAAGAGACAAAAGCTACCATCAAGGAATTCTATGAAGATTACAACATCTGCATCGAACCACATGGTGCCGTCGGAATAAGAGGACTGATGGAATACAGGAAAGACACCGGAGACACTACACTGGCAGTGACACTTGAAACTGCTCACCCTGCGAAATTCCCTGCAGAAGTAGTCTCTGCAATCGGTGTTGATCCAGAACCTCCTCAGAGTCTGAAAGATGTTGAGGCAAAAGAAGAATTCATGGAGTATCTTAACACGAATTATGTTAGCTTTAAAAACTACCTGAAAGAAAAGCTCGACTGAGTTTTTCTTTATTCTCCCTTTTTAAGTGGAATGTCTGTTTCCTTCCAAAATCATAGCTTTTTGAAAGCAAAACCTTATAAAGTAACTCCAAATATATTAACATTAGAATTATCTAATTACCGGATAACTATAATGAACTTTAAAGTAATTCCAGAAAATGTTTTGAAAATTCTTTTATTCACAATTACATTTCTTGTTTTAGCCAGCACAATAGCAATGCTACTAAGATATTTTTGGGATCCAGATGATTTCTTTGTCAAAATTGTTGCAAAATTGTTTTATCTAAATTGGGAAATGACTATACCAACGTGGTATGCTTCAATAACACTATTCATTTGCTCTGCTCTTCTAGCCATTATAACTTTGGCTAAAAAAACAGAAAATGAGAAATACTGGTTACATTGGGCTTTGTTGTCACTAATCTTTGCATATTTGTCAATTGATGATGCATCTGGAATTCATGAAAAAATGGGAAAATGTATACCTTTCAATACATCTGGAATTTTCTATTTTTCATGGGTCATCGTGGGAATACCAATTGCGTTTTTCGTCTTATTAGTTTTCATAAAATTTTTCTTAAATCTTCCTGAAAATATGCGGTTTTTATTTTTGCTATCAGGAGTGTTATTTGTGGGTGGTGCAATTGGTATGGAACTTGTTGATGGTTGGTATGCATCCATAAATGGCACCGACAACTTAGTTTATGATCTTTTAACTACAATAGAAGAAACACTAGAAATGCTAGGTGTAGCAGTTTTCATTTATTCGCTGTTAAGTTACATTAAAATTAATTTTGGAGAAATAGTAATACACTTTTCTGAAAAATAATCTTAATATCTATTTTACTTCCTTCTACCAATTTACAGCATGGTGTTGAAATCAATTAGTAGAGAATTTACCATTGTGGCAACAATTGTTTCTCTACTGTCAATGTGATTATCATCGTGCCGTTTTGCTATCATGGAATTCCCGGCAGCGGACGATCCAAATGATGTGATAAAACTAAGACCAATTTCCTCCCGGAGATTCCAAAAACACATATGAGGAGAAGCAAGAAATCCGAGTTTTTTGACCCACCCCATTTCAACAACAAAATCCATTACCAGAATTCCGATAACAATGGGAGGAATGACCTTGATGAGATAATCAAAAGCCATGTATAGTGCATCAAGCCACATTTGTACTTTCAATAAACTAGATAGAATAAGAATTTTACGTGAAGCATAGAATGGGAAAATGCACACTTACAGTTGATGCGCTGACAAAAAAAGTGAGGATTGAGAAATCGATCCTCAATCACTAAACTTTAAAATGCTTCGCACTTCCTCTCAAAATAACTGGAAGGATGGTCACAGGATGGACATTCCTCAGGTGGTTTTGTGCCCTTGTGGACGTATCCACATTTCCGGCATACCCATTCGACCTCTTCTTCTTTTTTGAAAACTGTACCGTTTTCCACTTCTGTGAGGAGTTTTTCATATCGCTCTTTATGGTGAGCCTCAGCTTCACCAATCGCCCTGAGACGTGCCCCTATTTCCGGGAAACCTTCCTCATCCGCAACCTGTGCAAATTCAGGATACATTGTAGTAGTTTCGTAGGTTTCACCTGCAATTGCAGCTTTCAGGTTTTCAATAGTATTTCCCTGCACAGTAGGAACAGCAGCTTCAATGACTAGTTCGTCGAGGGATGCATCATTTCCTTTCAATTGGTTAATCATCCTGAAAGCCCATTTTGCATGTTCTCGTTCATTGTCTGCTGTGACAAGGAAAAGCTCCGCAATTTGTTCAAATCCTTCCTTTTTCGCAATTTTTGAATACATAGAATAGCGGTTTCTTGCCTGACTTTCACCTACAAAAGCCTTTGAAAGGTTTTCAATTGTCTTTTTCATACATATCACCTCATTAATTAAACACTTATTTTATTCTCATTTCTTTATTAGTGTATTGGTAATGACCATGAGTAATTAAACCTAAAAACGTAATCTGAAGACTATAGTCCAAACTGATATATTGCAGCGAAATGATAGATACTTAGGGAAGATGGTAATATGGATGATATAACAAAAATATCTGAAAGTGTTCACTGGGTAGGCGTGAAAGATTGGGATAGGCGTATATTTGACGCTCTAATACCTCTGCCGGAAGGCACTACTTACAATTCATATCTTGTTCAAGGGGAAAATAAAACAGCACTAATTGACACGGTAAATCCAGGTTTTGAAGATCAATTAAAACAAAACATTAACAGGTATTCAAAAGTGGAAAACCTTGACTACGTGATAATGAATCACGCAGAACCTGACCATGCATTTACAATCCAATCCATTTTGAAAAACGCTACTAATGCCATATTGATCACCTCTGAAAAAGGGGCAAAAATGGCTATGGTCCAGTATAACGTTCCTGAAGAACGAATTAAAATCGTTCAGGATGGCGATACACTCGACCTTGGTGGTAAAACGCTTAAATTTATTGCAGCACCCTGGCTTCACTGGCCTGAAACGATGTTCACATACCTCGTAGAAGAAAAAATACTCTTCACTTGCGATTTCTTTGGATCACATACTGCAGCCGGATTTTATGCAGACGAAGTTGAAGAACTAATCCCAATGGCAAAACGCTATTTTGGCGAGATAATGATGCCATTCCGCAAATTGGGTGCCAAAGCACTAACTAAAATTGAAGATTTGGACTTCAAGATGATTGCACCTAGCCACGGGCCTATCCACCGGAATCCTGAACCAATAGTTGAAGCTTACAAAAAATGGACTGCTGGAGAAACACTGGAAAAAGTCATTGTTGTGTATGTCAGCATGTGGAATTCCACCGGAAAAATGGTGGATAAAATGGTGCAGGAACTCGTAAGAGCTGGGGTTGATGTAAAGGTCTTCAATCTCGCTAATTCCGATATTGGTGATATAGCTCGTGAGCTTGTTGATTCAAGAGCTATTATCCTTGGAACTCCAACTGTTCTTGGAGGAATGCATCCATTGGCCGTTTATGGCACATATCTCGTAAAAGCCCTCAAACCTCCTACAAAGTATGCAGTAGCTATCAGTTCTTACGGGTGGGGCGGTGGCTCAATAAAGCAGGCACAGGAAATGTTGAGCGGGACTAAAATAGAAATTCTAGGTGCTATCGATGTGAATGGCCCACCTAAAGAAGAGGATTTCCAGAATATTGTCAATCTTTCCAGTGAACTCGTGGGGAAAATAAGGGAAGACAATTGATACTTTCTTGAGGGTCACAGGATAGAAAAACAAATCAATCCTGCATATTTCAATTAAGTACCCAGAAATTACCGAGGGTAGTCTTTATACGGTAAAAAATGCATACTATATATGCTGTGATGCATCCATAGCAAGACTCTCCTAAATTTTTGTAGACAGAACTTACTTAACCCGCCAAAAGTACCACTTCCTTTCTGTTTTTTGGCGGGTTTCCAGAAATTTGAAGGCGGCAGTTTCTATTCTGATGAAATTCAAGTTCAGTAATTAATTTTCCATTAGTTTTTTTGCAGCAGACACAGCATCTCCTGCTGTTTTTACATATGCATCGGCCCCAATCAGATCTGCATATTCCTGAGTAACAGGAGCACCACTAACCATCACTTTGAACTGATCCCTTACGTCCATGCTTTTCAAAATCATAATCACTTCTTCAAGAAAAAACATAGTTACGGTTGTCATGGAAGAGATTGCAATAATGTCTGCATCATTTTCAAGCGCATCTTCTACAATATCGAGAGCCGGGATATCTGTGCCAAGATCAACAACTGTGAAGCCAGCAATTTTAAGCATACTTGCTGTAATATTCTTCCCCAGATCATGAACATCATTCTTGAGAGTTCCAATAACAACTACGCCCTTTTCTTCAGTAGCTATGCCTGATTCAATCCGTTTTTCATGTATCAGTTTGATTGCATTCTCCATGATTTCAACAGAGTTAATCAACTGAGGAAGATAACAGTCCCCATTTTCAAATTTAGTTCCTATTTCAGAAATTGTATCTCCCAGTATGTGAAGCAGAGCGGTTGCATTGTATCCAGCATTTAAATAATCTGAAGCAAGACTTTCAACTGAGTCTTCGTCCATATCCAAAAAAGCCTTTTGGATCTCATTTTGAATTGATTGTTCTGTTAACATCTTTATCCCTCCTTCCCCGAGTAATTATAATTTCGTTTTTCTCCTAGTTTAACTTATCATTTCAGACAAATATCAGAGAAGAGTTTTAAACATTTGAATGGGTCATGGAAAGTTTGCTTGAAAAGGCAGGTTTCCAAATAAAATTAGTCAATTATCAAGATGAAATTATGGCAGATTACCTGTGCATAAAATAATAAATTGAAATATTCATCTGCCTAAAACGCGATTATCCTATTACTGAAATATGAATTATATAAGAATATTGCCTTACATTGTCGGTACTTCCCTCAAAGATATTCATTATATGTAACAATGATTAGAGCATAAGACAACCTATGATTAGGAATTTATAACAATTTAAGCAAATCTAGATGGGGAGAAAATATGAATGAACAGGTTGAAGAATATATACAAAAACACAAAGTGCAATCAAAGAAGGTACTGCCCAGTG
>CAZHNA010000039.1:0-12706 GCA_964532775.1 uncultured Methanosarcinales archaeon | reverse complement strand
ACTGTGTTCCTTGCAGATCAGGTTGGGGGGGATCAAAATGACTGATATTGTCAGTACATCTGATTTTAATCAGGAGTTCAGAAATGCCCTATTTGAAGAGATCGGAGTAGAGAAAATTGCACTGTGCTTTAATTGCACAGGTTGTTCTTCAGGTTGTCCGGTAACAGAACAAGATTCAGGTTACAACATACGTAAAATCCTCCGGATGGCAAATCTAGGGATGAAAGATCAGCTTCTAAACGATCCATATATTTGGTATTGTACCACCTGCTACAAATGTCAGGAACGTTGCCCACAGGGTGTAAAGAACGTGGATGCATTGTTAAAAATCCGTACAATGGCAGTTCACGATGGTATAATGCTGGATAATCACAGGAAAGTCGGGAAATTGGTCTTAAATTACGGACATGCGGTACCTATCAATGAGGCAGGAAAAGAAAAACGCAAGGCAGTTGGGCTGGAAGCTATTCCTCCAACTGTCCATAGTTCTGAAAATGCACTTAAGGAAGTTAAAAAAATACTCCACATAACGGGGTTCGATGAACTAGTTGCAGAAATGGAGAGGAAATCATGAGCAAGTTAGCATTCTTCCTGGGTTGCATCGCTCCACACAGATATCCGGGTATAGAAGCCGCTACCACAAAAACATTTGGTTGTTTTGGCGTGGAACTGGAAGAATTAGAGGGTGCTTCATGCTGTCCTGCACCAGGCGTTTTCAGATCTTTTGATAAGGCCACTTGGTTGGCGTTGGCTTCAAGGAACGTGACCCTATCCGAAGAACTTGGGGATGATCTCCTTACTATTTGTAATGGTTGTTTTGGTTCTCTAACAGATGCTAATAATATGCTCAAAGGAGACGCAGCCCTCAAGGAAGATGTCAATAAGATACTCAAAGATGTGGGACGTGAGTTTAGGGGAACTCAGGATGTTCGTCACATAATAGAGTATCTGTATAAGGATATAGGTGTGGAAAAAGTCAAAGAAGCGGTTACCAATCCGGTTAATCTAAAAGTTGCAGTGCATTATGGTTGTCATTTGATCAAGCCCAGTACGGAACGTAATCTTGGAAGTGCGGAGAACCCGGTTTTCTTTGATGAATTAGTGGAAGCAACTGGTGCCACAAGCGTGGAATATGAAGATAAAATGGCATGTTGTGGAGCAGGGGGGGGCGTCCGCACAGCGGCAATCGATATGTCTCTGAAGTTATTGGCTGATAAGCTGAAACATATAAAGGCAACCGGTGTGGATTGTGTAGTAGATGCATGCCCATTCTGCCATCTCCAATTGGATGTGGGTCAAACAGAGATCAAGAAAAAATTCGATATGGAATATGGAATCCCTGTACTTCATTATTCGCAGTTGTTGGGATTAGCCATGGGTTACTCACCTGAAGAGTTGGGCATTGACCAGAATATTGTTCAAAATGAAGAATTTATGAAGAAAATCAGGGGTATACATAATGGGTAAATTGGTAGGTTCTGTAGCCGTAGCCGGAGGAGGTATTGCAGGTATTCAGAGTGCCATTGACCTTGCCAACAGCGGGCTCAAGGTGTATCTGATAGAAAGCAGTACATCCATAGGTGGGAGAATGGCTCAACTGGATAAGACCTTCCCCACATTGGATTGCTCAATATGTACCCTGTCCCCCAAACTGGCAGAAGTTTCCCGCCACCCGAATATTGAATTGTTAACCTACAGTGAAATTATAGGTATTGAAGGGGATGCCGGAAATTTCAAAGTCTTGATAAAAAAGAAAGCTACTTTTGTGGACCCTGAAAAATGTACAGCATGCGGATTATGTGTTGAAAAATGTCCTGTCAGGGTTCCAGATGAATACAACGAAGGTCAGAACAAAAGAAAGGCTATATATCTTTCATTTCCACAGGCTGTGCCACGGGTATTTACCATTGATCCCAACCATTGCTTATACCTTACTAAGGGAAAGTGTGGTAATTGTGCCAGGGTTTGTGAGAACGATGCCATTAATTATGATGATCAGGACCGAGAAATAGAGATCAATGTCGGGAGCATCATCCTGAATACAGGATTTGAAGCTTTTGATGCTTCTACTCTTGAGCAATACAGAACTGATCAACCCAACGTTTTAACGTCTCTCCAGTTTGAGAGGCAACTAAGTTCATCCGGTCCCACTGCAGGTCACGTAAAACTTGCTGATGGTTCTATTCCAAAAAAGATTGCCTGGATACAATGTGTGGGTTCCAGAAGTCCCGAGATTGGACGTAAGAACTGTAGTAGTGTTTGTTGTATGTATGCAACCAAGGAAGCTATGGTTGCAATGGAACACGATCCGGAGCTTGAAACATTCATTTTTAACATAGATGTAAGAGCTTTTGGAAAAGGGTTTGAGGAATTCTATCAGAAAGCTAAAAACGAAAAAGGAATACACTTTGTCCGTAGCCGGCCTTCAGGAGTTGAAGTTGATCCGGTGACCGGTCAGCTTTCATTGAAACATGAAACAGCAGATGGAATCGTACAGGATCCTTTTGATATGGTGGTACTATCTGTAGGACTCACTCCTTCAAAGAGCAGCATGAAGCTTGCAAAGATCGCCGGTATAGAAATGGATGATCTGGGGTTTGTCAAAACGAAGATCGATGCGCCAGTTACGACAAGCAGGCCCGGTATTTTTGTGAGTGGGACCATTCAGGCTCCCAAGGATATTCCGGATACTGTGGCTGATGCAAGTGGTGCTGCGAGTAAGGCATCCTCACTGCTTGCAGATGTTAGAGGTACGCTTGTTACTGAAAAAGTGTACCCCCCCGAGAAACCTATGGGCGATGAGGTTAGAACCGGAGTTGTGGTATGTCGTTGCGGTGTCAATATCGGAAGTATTGTAGATGTTCCAGATGTGGTAGAGTACACCAAAACGCTTCCGGGGGTGGTTGTTGCAAAGGAACAGACCTATGCCTGTAGTACGGACAGTTTGGAAGGTATAGCAGATATGGTCAGGGAATATGATCTTAATCGTGTGGTTGTTGCATCCTGCACACCACGGACACATGAACCTCTGTTTCAGGAAACATTAATAGAAGGAGGTTTGAATCCATATTTGTTTGAACTTGCAAATATAAGGGAACATTGTAGCTGGGTGCATCAGGATGAACCGGAAAAAGCTACTGAAAAAGCCAAGGATATTGTCAGGATGAGTGTGGCAAGGGTGAATCTTCTTGAGCCGCTTTACAAACAAAAATTAGACTTTAACAAAGATGCTTTGGTGCTGGGTGGAGGTATTGCCGGAATGACTGCAGCCCTTGATATTGCAGATAAGGGCTTTAGTGTGACGCTGGTAGAAAAGGGTCCGGAACTAGGGGGTTTACTCAGAACTTACACCCAACTTCAGGACGGTCGGAGTACGGGAGAAATCCTTGAAAAAATGGTAGAAGGGATTAATTCTCATTCTGGAATCAGATTGCTCACAGATACAGAACTGCTGGAAGTGAACGGCTCAGTGGGGGATTTCACCGGCCACCTTCGAGGCGAGGGGCTGGAAGAAGACATTCATTTTGGTGTTGCTGTCATTGCCACAGGCGCAGTTGAACTGGAGCCAGAAGGCTATTTTTCGTACGGTAAGTATCCGAACATTGTAACTCAGAGTAAACTGGAAAAGCTATTGGATAGGGATTTGGATGCTAAGAATGTGGTTATTATCCAGTGTGCGGGTGGGCGCAACTCTGATCGACCATACTGTTCCAGGGCTTGCTGTGTAGTTGGCATAAAAAATGCAATTCGACTTAAAGAATCAGATGTATCCAGAAATGTATACATTTTATATCGGGATATCAGGACCTATGGGTTGTGGGAAGACCTTTACACCAGGGCCCGTGAGCTTGGTGTCATATTCTTACGCTACGTCGAGGACAGGGAACCTCTGGTAAGGGAAAAAACGATTGAATTGCACGACCAGCTTTTGGGCATGGATTTTAATCTTGATTATGATTTGCTTGTTTTAAGTGCTCCAATGGTAGCGCCAGAGACGAATAGAACACTAGCTCCATTATTTAAGGTGCCACTTGATGGAAATGGATTCTTTTTGGAAGCACATATCAAACTGCGTCCAGTGGAATTTGCAACAGACGGTGTATTCCTTTGTGGTACGGCCCAAGCGCCTAAATTGATAGATGAATCCATAAGCCAGGCGTCAGCTGCAGCCTCTAGGGCGGCTACTATTCTCTCAGGCGAGTATTTGGAAACCATTGGAAATATTTCAGTTGTGAATGATGATTTGTGCATTGGTTGTGGAAGATGTACGCTGGTATGCCCTTACAATGCTCCGAAACTCAGGGAATTGTTGGTAACCACTGAAGAAATTGTATATACTACTAAGAAAAGTGAGATTAATCCGGCTTCATGCAAAGGTTGTGGTTCCTGTGCTGCAGAATGCCCCACAGGTGCAATCATATCAAGACACTTCACAACTGCACAAATAATGGCTGTGATTAAGGCTTACGAAGAGGGGATATAAATGAACGATTTTGAACCCGATATACTGATTTTTTGTTGTCAGTGGTGCAGTTATGCAGGTGCGGATTTGGCAGGAGTTTCCAGGCTTCAGTATCCTTCGAACTCCCGAATTATTAAAGTCATGTGTAGCAGCAGGATTGAGCCAAGTTTTGTTCTTGATGCTTTCAAAGAAGGGACGGATGGTGTTCTGGTAACAGGATGTCATATCGGTGACTGCCATTACATTGAGGGCAATGTGCATACTGAAGAAAGGATGACGGAACTGATGGATGCAATGGATCATCTGGGGCTAGGTGGGCGTCTTCATCTGGAATGGGTCTCAGCCGCAGAGGGAAAGAAGTTCCAGGAAACGATTACTGAGTTTACTGAAAAAATCAAGGTGTTAGGCCCCAGTCCTTTTAAGAAAATAACGAGCGAGGGACGATAATGGATGAAGATAACGGATTATCAAAGCTTGAAAAACCAGAAGAGTCCAGAATAGGTGCTTTTATCTGTGAATGCGGTGCCAACATTGGAGGCACGGTGGATTGTCAGGATGTTGCGGATTATGTTTCTACTCTTCCCAACGTTGTAACCTCGGTGGTTAACAAATATACATGTAGTGATGCCGGACAGGCAGAGATCAAGAAAGCGATCAAGGATATGAATCTGAATCGTGTGCTTGTAGCATCATGTACTCCTAAGACACATGAGCCTATTTTCAGGGCATGTGTGGAGGAAGCTGGTCTTAATCCCTATCTTTTTGAATTTGTGAATATCAGGGAACACTGCAGCTGGATACACATGCATGAACCGGAAAAAGCTACCCTGAAAGCCAAGGAGATGGTGCGGATGGGTATTGCACGTGCTTCATTGCTTGAACCCCTTCAGTCCAACGAGGTGCAGGTCACAAAAAAAGCATTGGTTATTGGTGCAGGAGTTGCCGGCATGCAAGCAGCATTGGATCTCGGGGAAATGGGATTTCATGTATATCTGGTTGAGAAAGGGCCTTCCATAGGGGGCAAGATGGCTCAGCTGGATAAGACATTCCCAACTAACGATTGTAGTATTTGTATTCTTGGTCCAAAGATGGTTGAAGTTGCAAGAAACGAGAACATTGAGCTTCTAAGCTATTCCGAAGTGGTTTCTGTAGATGGTTATATCGGTAATTTTAAAGTAAAAGTGCGGCACAATCCCAGATACATCAACATTGATGATTGTACGGGGTGTGGCCTCTGCTCTGAAAAATGTCCCGTGGAAGTGCCTTATACCGAATTCAATGAGGGAATAGGAACTCGCAAGGCCATTTATGTACCTTTTCCACAGGCAGTACCTTTGCGTGCAGTTGTAGATAAATCTGTATGCATTGATTGTGGGGCATGTGTTAAAACCTGTGAACGCGGAGCAATTGACATGGATCAGCAGGAAACCTTCTCCGAATTGGATGTGGGTGCTATTGTTGTTACAGTTGGGTTTGACGTATATGACCCTGAACCGAAAAATGAGTATGGTTACGGGATTTTTGATAATGTAATAACTGGTCTGGAACTTGAAAGACTTATTAATGCAAGTGGACCGACAATGGGGAAAGTTGTGCGGCCAAGTGATGTACAGCGACCCAAAAAAATAGGCTTTGTACAGTGCGTGGGAAGTCGTGATAAAAACTCAAACATCTACTGTTCCAGTTTCTGCTGCATGTATGCACTGAAGGATGCACAACTACTCAAGGAAAAGTATCCTGATTCCGAAGTATATATTATGTATATGGATATGCGGACTCCTTTCAGGATGTATGAAGAATTTTACAACCGTGCAAGGGATTCCGGGATTAAATTTATCAGGGGAAGGCCTGCAGGAGTTCAGGAGGATAGTAACAAAAATCTTATTATAAGGATCGAGGATACTCTGCAGAACAAGATTGTCAATCTGGAGTTGGATCTGCTGGTTCTTAGTGTGGGTGCTGTGCCGAATGAAGGTACCGAGGATATTCGCCGCATTCTAAAGGTGAGTAAGGCTGCGGATGGCTTTATGATGGAAGCTCATCCTAAACTGAAGCCTGTGGACACCACTTTGGATGGTATTTTTATAGGAGGGGTAACTCAGGGGCCGAAAGATATTCCGTATTCTGTAGCTCAGGGAAGCGCTTGCGCAGCGCGTGCTGCACGTTATTTGTTTAAGGGAAAAGCCCTGACTGAAGGAATTACCGCTTCAGTTGATGAGGACATCTGTGTGGGATGCGGTGTATGTGTACCAATGTGTCCCTATCAGGCACTATCCATAGAAAATGGGAAATTGAAGATCATTAAGGCCCTTTGTAAGGGTTGCGGAACCTGTATAGTAACATGTCCAACAGGGGCGGTTCAGCAGAGCCATTTCAAAAATGATCAGCTGATGGCGCAGGTTAAAAATGTATTTTCTTATGAGGAGGTGTGATTGGATGGCAGATCAAGAATGGGAACCAAAAATAGTGGCTTTCTGTTGCAATTGGTGCAGTTACGGGGGGGCGGATACTGCAGGTATGGGCAGGTTTCAGCAGCCTGCGTCGGTACGGATTATAAGGGTTATGTGTTCGGGAAGAATAGATCCTATGCATGTGCTGGATGCATTTCTTGAAGGCGCAGATGCAGTACTTATAACAGGTTGTCATCTGGGAGATTGCCATTATGTTAATGGCAATGAGAAGACAGAGGTGAGGCACGAGTTCCTCAAGGAAATGGTCGAACAGCTTGGTCTTGAACCGGAAAGACTACAACTGAATTGGATAAGTGCCAGCGAAGGTGAGAAATTTGCCAATTTTATCAGGGATGTTACTGCAAAGATAACTGAATTGGGCCCAAGTCCCCTCAAGCCACAGGGGGTGCACTGAGATGGTAGAAATCGGTGATATGTTGGTGGGCTATGCTACTGATGAAGATGTGCGCAAACAAGGATCTTCCGGGGGGATGGTAACAGCTATGCTTGCAGCTGCTCTTGAAAATAAGCTTGTGGATTCGGTTGTTGTACTCAAACATATCAATGAATATGAAGCTGTACCGGTTATAACCGATGATATTGATGAAGTGTTGGCATCAACAGGCAGTATGCATTCTGTCCCGGTAAACTTGGCAAAATATGCAATAGGTCGGAGGGTGGCCATGCCTGCAAAACCGTGTGATGTCAGAGGTGTAATAGAGCAGGCAAAGCGCAATATGATAAATCTGGATGATACCTACATAATAGGACTGAATTGTGGAGGCACCATGCATCCAGATGTCACAAAAAGAATGGTGTCCGAGATGTATGATCTCGATCCGGATGATGTTGTTGGGGAGGAGATCGAGAAGGGGAAACTGATTTTCAAGACAAAGGATAATACGGAAAAGGGAATCAAAATCGATGAGTTAGAAGAGGCCGGCTTTGGCAGAAGGGAGAACTGTAGATACTGTCAGATCAAAATTCCCACAAACGCGGATCTGGCGTGTGGAAACTGGGGAGTACTTGGAGATATGGTGGGCAATGCGACTTTCTGTCAGGTTATTAATGAGAAAGGAGTAAAACTCATTGAAAACGCTATTGAGGCAGGACGAATAGAAATACAACCCGCAAGTGACAAAGGCATAGCTATCCGTGAGAAGGTGAACAATGCAATGGTTAACCTTGGTAAGTTATGGGAAGAAAAAGTTTTTACTGATATTCCATACGAAGAGCGTTTGCAGTATTATGTTGATAACATGGCGGATTGTATCGACTGCGGCGCATGCAAAGAAGTTTGTCCGGTGTGTTCATGTGGTGAGGATTCAAAGTGTACAATGTTTCATTCTCTTGCTGATAACTACAAGATGAGTATGTATCATTTGATCAGGTTGCTCCATCTTTCCGACAGTTGCATTGGGTGTGGACAGTGTACGGATGTGTGTCCTGTGGATATGCCACTTACCATGCTACACCAGCGCTTTGCGATTCCTGCACAAAAGAAACGGGGTTATCAACCCGGTATGAATCTTGATACACCCCCATATTTTGAGGTGATGCTCAAATGAAAGGAAAAATTTACCAGACAATATGTCCCGGATGCAATATAGGTTGCAGTCTATATGTCAGGGAGAATGAGCAAGGAACCATTTCTATCGATTATATGAAAAGCAGTCCGGTTAATCTGGGTAAACTGTGTAGGTTTGGTGTAAAACTTCCTTCCCATTATTCACATGCAATTAATCAGGTGGATGGTTCCGAATCAAGTTTTGAAGAATCAACATTGGCGGCTGTCAGTAGATTGAAAAATGCTGATAATGTAGCCTTTTTGAGTGTGGGAAACACTACTAACGAGGAACATCTGGCGTTGAAGGAAATTGCCAGTTTAATGGGAACTGTAGTGAACACAGGTATGGGTATTTATGCTGATCTTCCTCAGGAATGTCATCCTGTGGTGGATGGGGGAACTTCGCTAAATGAGATCGAGAATGTCGGAAAGATAGCTCTGTTCATTGATCCTTATGTACAATATCCATTAATAGTTAGGCGTTTGCTTGCCGCCAAGAAGAACGGTGCGTACATCATATCTGTTGGGTATAATGATTTGAATCTGGCGGACGAAAGCAAATTAATCAAGCCAGAACAATACGAAAGTGAATTGGATCTGGATAGCGATTCTTTAATTCTTGCAGATATACATCCTCATACAAATTCAACATATACCAAACATTTGATCAACCTCTCACTCCGGACTGGTGCCAGGATAATGTTCATGAAACCTTTCATTAATGCAGAAGGTGTGAATCTGTTGAGTAAAGGTTCATCAGGACGAAAAAGTCTTTCAGATCTTATGAAAGATATTGATGAAGGAATTATTAAAACGCTGGTAACCCTGGACAGTGATCCAGTAGAGCTTATGCCTAACAGTGATGTTGCATCTGGAATTTTGAAAAAACTGGAGAATCTCATTGTGATATCTTCCAGAGAAAGTCCTGTGAACAAGTTAGCCAATGTGGTGATAGCTACCGAACCTCAATACGCAAAAGCAGGAAGTTACATCAATGTTGAGGGGAAGTTGCAGAAAAACAGTGCATCAGGAAAATCAGGCATTCAAGCTCTTTCCACTCTAAGTGAGGGTCTGGGCGGAGAGGCAATAGACTACTATGCGCTCCACGAACAGGTTCTTGAGATATTGGTGGGAAAATATGCCAGTCCAAAAAATCCAAAACTTGTCTGTGAAGTGATGGACACGATTTCTTTAGAGGAAACTGGGGAATATCTTGTATATTTGTACAATCCATTTATGTGGTTTGATCAGCCGGATGAAAACGATTTTGTATTGCTCAACATGCATATGGTGAAAAAGCTGGGTATCAGGAAAGGTGGGTTGGTTAAGCTGACTTCGAGTTGTGGTGAGACACGTATGCGTTATTCAGTTGGAAATATTCCGGATGGATTGATAATAGCCACTAAGAAATTAGCTGTTGCTACTGGAATTACTACTTTGGTTTTGGTGGAGGCGGTTTAAATGGTTGAAATTAATAAAGAACAAGAAAAATTGTTCATAAAGAAATTGATGGAAGCCAATGATCTCAAAGGCGCCTCTAAAAAAAGGCTAATAAGATATTTGGGTCAAAAATATGACTGGAACGAACAAAAGACACAGTTCAAACTTACCAGGGCGTTACTGGCAGAAAGGTATGCTGCAAGCCACTAACTCCCTTCTTTAAAAATAAAATTTATCAAGCAATGCCTTTTAGCGATACTATAAATATTTTGCCAAGGGTTCGTTTCCCTGACGATCCGGGAAGAGCAAGCCTATCATAATAAGGAGGAAAATAAAGAAATGAAATATGATCCGGTGTGTGATCAGGAAGTTCAGGAGAGCACGCCTTACAGGCTTAAGTACGGCGATCAGGAATACTATTTTTGCTCACAAGAGTGCATGCGCTCCTACAGAGAGATGAAGGAAAGCGTTATCAGGCTTAAACATAGCATTGATGAAGAAAAGAGGATCTCTTTTGGGAAATTGAATCGGGATATTATTAAACCGGGCATCTGCACGATGTGTGGCGCGTGTGCTGCTTCTTGTGAATATATTGAGATGAGGGATGATAAGCCACGTATTGTTGGTCCCTGTAATGGCTGTGGGGTTTGCTATAACCAGTGTCCACGAACTATCACTACCGAAGAAGATTTGATCGGAAAATTCAGGTTTGCATATGCTGCCAGTAGCAAACTCAAAGATGTCAAGGGACAGGATGGCGGTGTTGTTACTGCATTGCTTGCCTATGCTCTGGAGAAAGGTCTCATCGATTGTGCAGTTGTGAGTGTGAAATCAGAAGTTGAGCCATGGAGACCCATTGCTATAGTGGCTGAATCGTATGGGGATTTACTAAGTTCGTCTGGAAGCATTTATTCTCACAGTATGACATTGCAGCAACTGATGGATTCCATCCAGAAAGGCATGCGAAGCATTGCGTTTGTGGGCCCAAGCTGTAACATCGATGCGGTGTATAAAATGCAGAAAAGCCCGTCTGGTTTCCTGCGTCTTTTTATGAGGGCAAATGTCCTGCGTCTTGGTCTATTTTGCATGGATACTTTTTCTTACGAGGGAATAAAAGAATTTGCGGAAAATCATGGTTTTCTTCTTAAGGATATTGACGCAATGAAAATTCGTAAAGGAAAGTTTGAATTCGAGACAAAAGAGGGGGTGGAAAAGTACCCACTTTCAGAGTTTGATGAATACAGGAGTAGTTCCTGTAAATACTGTACTGATATGGCTGCTGAGAATTCGGATATCAGTTTTGGGGGGATTGGGACACCTGATGGGTATACGACTGTGCTTGCACGTTCATCCCTCGGATATGAGATTTTCAAAGAAGCCATTAACAGTGGTTTTATTGAAGCTCGCCCCCTGACGAATACAGAAATGGAGCCCGTCCTGAATCTGGCAAAACTCAAGAAAGTACAGATGTACGGCATTAACCGCAGGGACAAGAAGAAGTGCTGAACCTGTAATGATAAGAATATTTTAATATCATTACCTTTTGTGTAACTGACATATACATTTATAATCATTAATTCATTCCAGAGGAACTCACGATGATCACAAAGGATGAAGTGGAACATGTTGGATGGCTTTCCCGTATCAGCCTCTCAGAGGAAGAGGCCGTAAAGTATGCCTCCGAACTGAACACTGTGCTCGATTATTTTAACCAGTTGGACGAGGTGGATACATCCGATGTAGGCCCCACGTACCACGTTGCAGACTTGATGAATGTTTTCAGGGAAGATGAGAGTACACCTTCACTTCCACAGGAAGACGTGTTGCGTAATGCGGATGAAAGCAAGGAAGGCTACATCAAAGGCCCAAAAATTATGTGAGGTTGCAATATGTTGGAAACTATTACACAAGTCAAAGAGAGAATTGCAAGCTCATCCGCAGAAGATGTCGTATCTTCTTATCTTGAAAAAATACAGGGAAGCAGCATTAACGGCTTCACTTACGTCGCAGAAAATGCACTTGAACAGGCAAAAGCTATAGATTCAGGAGATAACGAAGGATTACTTGCGGGAGTTCCGATTGCTATTAAGGATAACATTTCCACAAATGAAATGCCTACAACATGTGGTTCAAAAATCCTGCAGGGTTATGTTCCTCCATACGATGCTCATGTAGTCGAGAGACTAAAAGCCGAAGGGGCAATTATTCTCGGCAAGGTGAACATGGATGAATTCGCAATGGGAACATCCACTGAAACAAGTCACTACGGTCCAACGTTGAACCCATGGGATACAGAGCGGGTTCCGGGAGGATCTTCAGGTGGCAGTGCTGCAGTTGTTGCAGCAGGTGAGGCTCCGATTTCCCTTGGTTCCGACACAGGCGGTTCCGTACGTTGTCCTGCAGCTTTTTGTGGAGTAGTGGGATTAAAACCAACATATGGTGGAGTATCACGTTACGGGCTTGTTTCCTATGCTAACTCCCTTGAACAGATTGGTCCCCTTGCTAATAGTGTTGAAGACATTGCAACTTTAATGGATGTCATTGGCACTTATGATCGCAGGGATAGCACCTGTGTAAACAGGGAAACCAATTACAGAAACAGTCTGGAAGACGATGTTTCTGGTGTGAAAATCGGAATTCCAAAGGAATATTTCGGCGAAGGTGTAGATGAAAACGTCGAGAAAAAGGTATGGGATGCAATCGCAAAATTCGAAGATTTAGGTGCAACTTACACTGAAATCTCCCTTCCAAATACAAAATATGCACTTGCAGCTTACTATATTATTG
>CAZHNA010000038.1:0-12798 GCA_964532775.1 uncultured Methanosarcinales archaeon | reverse complement strand
GGTGAAACCATTTTGGATCTTGGTTCAGGTGCTGGTTTTGATTGCTTTCTGGCTGCACGTAAGGTGGGTTCAAAAGGTAAAGTAATCGGCGTAGACATGACACCTGAGATGCTAGAAAAAGCCCGGCACAATGCTCGGGAAAACAGCTATGATAATGTGGAATTCAGGTTGGGGGGAATTGAAGCCTTGCCTGTAGATAATAATTCTATAGATATTGTCATTTCCAATTGTGTAATTAATCTCTCTCCTTCTAAGGAAGATGTATTCAGGGAAATCTTCAGGGTTCTAAAGAATGGTGGACGTTTTGCAATTTCAGATATTGTTCTTCTTCGGGACATTCCCGAAGGTGTCAAACAATCTGCAGCAGCATATGTTAGTTGTATTTCCGGTGCTATACTGAAAAGCTCATATATGGATTTGATTGAAAAAGTAGGCTTTGCAAACATTGAAATCACTGAGGAAGTACGGTACCCGTTTGAATTGGTTGCAGCAATTCTTCCGCCTGAAGAGCTTGCAGGCATTTTGAAAGAGGCGAACCTTTCCATGGAAGAAGCCATAAGTGTTGCAGACTCGATTATCAGTATCAAGATACAGGGTACAAAATTCTGAAGATCTCGATTCCAACATTATTTATAAGTACTATTGGAAGGCTCCTTTATTTGGGTACTGGTGTCGATTGCATTGTAGGTATCGGAAGATGACGATATCCTTTTCTTATACACCATGTACTGCTGGAATTCAGATCATATCTTTGGGAAGAATAAGCGATGAAGTGGAATAATGTCCCTCTGAAATCGAGATTAGTCCTTTCAATGGTTGTAGTTCTTTCTCTAGTGCTTGCAGTTACGACTGCGCTAATTATTTCCACTGCAACTTCCCAGCAGGAAGAACTTGCCTATCAGCAATCTATCGAAACCACAAAAAATCTTGCCAATAGTTTTAACGGGGATATGCAAAGCTATCATGCTATAGGGCAGACCATTGCAAATTCTATGATTGAATATGAGTCAGGTGATCGTGATGAGGTCAATGCAATACTGGAACGCCTGATGATAGAAAATCCCAACCTTATCGGTACCTACGTTGCTTTTGAACCGAATGCCTTTGATGGTATGGATGAGTCTTACAAGGATACTTTCGGACATGATTCCACCGGTCGTTTTATACCTTACTGGACTAAAATCGGAGGAACCCTACACCTTGAAGCTTTGCTTGATTATGATACATTGGACTATTACCAAGGGCCAAAGAACACAAAATCAAAGGTTATTACAGAACCATATCTGTATCAGGGAGAACTGATTGTCAGCTACGTGACACCGGTTATTAAAAATGATGAGTTTATCGGAATCGGTGGCACCGATGTTTCCCTGAATTATATTGATGAGGATGTAAATCAGGTGAGGATTTTTGACACTGGCTATGCCCTTGCCACCAGTAATTCCGGGATAATTCTTTCTCATCCTGATCACAAGGAATGGATTGGAGTAAAGACACTTGCCGCGTTTGACGATCCTGCCATTGGTTCAATGGCTGAAGATATTTTGAATGGAGTAGGGGGCAACGTAGAAACTCTGGATCTGACCACCGACAAAGAAGTCATAATGTTTTATGAACCTGTAGCCACCGGCAATTATTCTTTTATTCTTGTAGTTCCAAAAGACGAAATGCTTGCAGGAGTTACAGCCCTAAGAAACGAGCTGGTTGTGATTTCCACAATATCTCTTTTCTTAATGGGTGTGCTGGGTTACCTCATTGCATTGTCTATCACAAAACCGATTGGTACTATTGTGGACGATTTCAAGCATATTTCGGATGATGCTTTGCATGGGAAACTTGAGTCAAGAGCTGATACGGATGTTGAAGTTGATTTAAGGCAGATTCCAGTTGGATTAAATGAAATTCTCGATACCCTTAAACACAATTCCGATCAACTAAGAATTGCCAACAGTGAACTCAGGAGATATTCAGACGAGCTCGCAAAAGCAAATGAACAGCTTCAGTCCTTTGACAAGATGAAAGACGAATTTCTGTCGAATGTAAGTCATGAACTCAAGACTCCATTGCTTTCAATTATGGGGTTTGCAGAAGTAATGGATGATGGTTCTTTGGGTGAAATAAACGCCTCCCAGAAAAATGCGCTTGATACAATTGAACGAAATTCTGATAGGCTCAGGCGTCTCATAGATTCTCTTTTGTATATTAGTATGGCACAGTCAGGACAGGTCAAATACAGATTTTTGCCGGTAAAGATTGATGAAGTAATCGATAACGTAATTCATGATCTTTCTATATTGGCACAAAATAAAGGTCTTTCACTGGAACAGAATATAGTCGACGATTTACCCACTATAGATGGAGATCAGAGTAAATTGACGGACATGTTCAGTAACCTTGTAGACAATGCAATAAAGTTCACTCCTACCGGTGGCTCGATAATAATTGAGGCAAAGGAAGACGTAGATTACATACATATTTCCGTGACAGACACTGGAATTGGGATTCCCGGTGAATTAATGCCACTACTATTCCAGAAATTTTACCAGATTGATTCTTCAACCACGCGCAAATATGGTGGAACAGGATTGGGGCTTTGTATAGCTAAAGAGATTGTTCAGGGGCACCATGGACATATTTGGATTGAAAGTGCAAAACATCAGGGCACAACAGTTCACATCAAGCTTCCAAAGTGAGGATAGTTATGTGGATGAGTTCATCCAATAGGAATTAAACGAACATTATTAAATATTTAATAAATGCATTAACCTAAGTTTTATAGTTAAACCTTTTATACTTTTACTGATATATTACGTTTGTTTGCTTTCCCTTTACGATAAAATCCAAAGGGACCACATAAAATCGGGTCATCCGGGGGTGATCCGGTTGCACTCCTTCTTTCTGGCTTTGTTTGTTCAAGTAGGGATATTAGACAAAGGAATTTGAAATAAAAAAGAACCTAAAAGAAAATTGGATTTTTTTTAGGATCAAACTGGAAAGTCAGATATATAGAAACAGATATTCTGGTTACTGGAACCATGGTACAAGGGGGCAGCAGGGGAAGTTTGGAACAGTCGTTCTTTTCAAATGTATGTACAATATCCGCGGATGGAATCTCTGATCGAAAGAGAAACATGCATCTTTTTGCACTGGTTGTTTTTTTTATATTTGTATGGTCAATTGTACTTTTTCGTTACCCTTCAGGAGAAATTGTTGAACTTCTGGGAGTAAGAAACGTTTACATCTTCGTTTTTTTACTGGCTGCAATAGGTGGTGTTTCAACATTTACTTCCACAACGTTTTACACCGCATTGATTGCTCTGGCATTGGGTGATGTGAATCCAATCTGGCTTGCATTGTTTGCAAGTGTAGGCTTGACTTTTGGGGATCTGGTCTTCTATTACCTGGGTTTGAAAGGAAGGCACTGTGTTCCGGGCAAGTATGAGGGATATGTTTTTCGCCTGACTGGCTGGGTTAAAACTATTGATGATAGGATAACGATGCTGATGATTTTCCTTTATTCGCTCACGCCTCTCCCAAGTGATATAATTGCGGTTGCATTAGCGATTGCAGGATTTCCGTTCAGGAAAATGATTCTACCACTTTTCGCAGGTAATTTTACTCTGATCATTTTGCTTATAGAGCTTTCAAAACTGGGTTATGGCCTGTTCTGAAGTTTCAGGAGTTTTCCACCTTGCATTTTGATTTCACTTATGGGTTCTGGATGGAATGTTTATATTCTCTAAAACTAACCAACTATTGACTGTTGTAAGTAAACAACAGTGCATCCGGGGGAATATATTTTGGAACGTGTTGCCATTTCATCATGCATCGACAACGATGATTCGTTTGGAGAAGAATCTCTTGAGTTACACAGGAAACATCATGGTGTTCTTGAAGTATCAAGCAAGGTAAAATTGAAAGACACAAGGGATCTGAGTATTTTGTACACTCCAGGAGTAGCTACTCCATGTGAAACGATTGTTAAAGATAGTCTCGAAGTCTATAATCTTACATTGAAAAACAACACCGTAGCAGTGATCACCGATGGCTCCGCAGTTCTGGGGTTGGGCAATATTGGTGCACATGCCGCTTTACCTGTTATGGAGGGCAAATCAATAATTTTTAAGGAATTGGCCGGAGTGGATGCTTTTCCGATTTGTCTTGATACGCAGGATGCAGAGGAAATTATCAGGACAGTAAAAAATATAGCTCCTGTGTTTGGCGGTATTAATCTTGAAGACATAAGTGCACCCCGTTGTTTTGAGATTGAGAAAAGACTCAAGGAAGAATTGCCAATACCTGTTTTCCATGATGACCAGCACGGTACGGCAATTGTTACAATAGCAGGACTTCTGAATGCCCTCGAATTAGTGGGTAAATCATTTGAAGATATCAGTGTTGTAGTATCAGGGGCGGGTGCCGCAGGAAAGGCTATTGCAAAAAAACTTCTCCATTGGGGTGTTAAGAGTGAAAACCTGCTTGTATGTGATAGCAAGGGCATCATTTTTGAAGGGCGTATTGAAGGTATGAATTCCCAGAAAGAGGAGATTGCTGGTTTTTCAAACAAAGATAAGCTAAATGGCTCACTTGAAGATGCAATTAAAGAGGCGGATGTATTTATCGGAGTTTCAGCTCCGGGTATCCTGACAAGTGAAATGGTTGCATCAATGGGGAAAGATGCAATTGTGTTTGCAATGGCAAACCCTATTCCCGAAATAATGCCAAATGAAGCAAAAGCCGCAGGTGCGAGAGTTGTTGCTACAGGACGTTCCGATTGTCCAAACCAGATAAACAATTGTCTTGGATTCCCGGGAATTTTCCGTGGTGCACTGGACACAAGGGCTTCAGATATAACCCTTGATATGGAATTTGCAGCAGTTCATGCTCTGGCTGGTATTGTTGCTGAATCCGAGATTCAGGAGAATTATATCATACCTAATCCGCTTGACGAAAGAGTTGTACCCGCTGTATCTGAAGCAGTTGCCCGTGCTGCGGTGGAGAGTGGAGTTGCACAGATTGTTCCATCAAGATGATATAAGTATCACCGCAACAAGGGCGGCAAGTACACCAACCCATTGTCTGGCTGCCATTTTTTCCTTAAGTATAAGCCATGCCAGCAAAACGGTGCCGGCAGGATAAAGAGAAGATGTGATTGATGCTATATCCAGCCTTCCAGCTTGAGATGCCAATGCGAAAAAGGTGTTTCCTCCGGTGTCAAAAATGCCTGCTACGATTACAATTGGGAGAACACTTTTAGATGGAAGTGATACGGAGCCTTTGAAACTAATAAATCCTAGCAGCACTACTACCGCTGCAATTCGGGCAGCAGTAAGTGGCCAGAATACGGCCGTGTCACTTACGTGGTCTATTGAGATAAAAAAGAGTCCAAATCCCATTCCTGCAATAAGTGGGATTATAAGATCGCTGCGTTCTATTTTATCAGTTTCACCACCACCGGCTATTAGCCAGACGGCTGCAAAAGCAAAAGCAAATCCCAGCATTTGGTAGGTACCCGGAAGTCCTTCAAAAAATGCACCATAAATAATTGGAACTGATGCAGTGACTACTGCGGAAACTGGCGCTACAAATCCCATTTTTCCCTGTGAGAGGCCATGGTAGAGAGCTAGAAGCCCAATACTAATGAAAATTCCGGCAACAGCTCCCCAGATCATTCCGCCAAGTGGTGGCATTTCCTCCGCAAATAGGTATGCGGAAGCCGGTAAAAGGAACACTCCTACAGTCTGGGTTATCAGGACAACACCATATACATTAGCTTTTTTTGAAGCAAATCCGCCGCTAAAATCTCCGGCACCCCATGATACAGCTGCCAGCAAGCCAAAGAAAACTACGAGAAATTCAGCGGGAATCATTTTTTCCTCCTTTCAGTTCGAAATAATAAAAAGTAGTTTTATTCGACCCTTGGTTTATTAATTCATACATATAAGCTTAAGTCTAATTTTTGAATAAGGTGTCATTTTTGTGAACTATGTTTTTAAGTCAACCATACTTCATTCTGGAAGAAAAATTAGAGTACAGCTTTCATGTAGTTTCCTTTGGCTGAACTGAGACTGCCGATAAGCCGTTTTTTATTTCAACAGAGAAGCTTACATCAATGAATTTTGAGATGATATCCATATTTGTTTTAGCGTGATTGGTTATCGATTTGGCTGAGTATCTGGAAACACCATCTGCCAATGCCATGTACGGCAAAAGTTGATCACTCAGGAATTCATCGACACTTGCACCTGAATCAATGTATGTTGAAAGCTTTTTTGCAGCACTAAGACCTACGACTTCAGCCCTAATACCTCGTTTTCCAAGAATGTCTGTGCCGATTACAGTATTCTCAAATATTGCCCAGAGAGTAACTCCTGAGCCCGTGGAATAGCACGGTGAATAACTTGCCTCGATATCTATCGGCACATCATAGATTTTGGAAAGGAATTCCTTTACACTTTCAACCTCACGTTTGGATACCTCTGCCTTTTCAAGATCAGATGATGAATGTGCAATTCCGTCTATTCTTAACAGTTTTCCTCTCTCACGCAAATCAAGAGGTGCAAGCTTGCCTTTCCTTAAAGGTTCAGCAGAAACGTGGACCTTAGCCCCCCCTCTTGGATAATGGCCATCCCTCTCAATTCTGATTGTGACATTATAACCCATTTTTGAGAGCAATGGGCACAGGATATTCTCGATATATGCAAGAGGCGGGCTCCACTTCCCGTATGTTGCACCGCCGTTGATGAGCACATCAATCTTCCTTTGAAGTTTTATCATCGGGATCATGAGTGCTTGAAGGACAAGTCCTACGGAACCGGCAGTGGGGATCTCGATCCTTATATCCTTTGAGACAATCGTTTTCGGCACAAATTCAAGTTCCGTTGAACCTATGGCTGCTCCTTTTACATCTGCATCGCAAAGTTCTGCAACAGCCATGATACCGGATATATGCTGGGCTTTTAGTCCGGGTACTTCCCGTCTTGCACGTATGCTTTCTACCTTCAGCGGAATGCCGGTAACTGCCGAAAGGGCGACAGAAGTCCTGACAATCTGTCCGCCTCCTTCTCCATGGGAGCCATCTATTATAAGCATATTTTTGAGTTTTCCAGTGACCAAATCACTCAGGTGTAACTTTTTGATATATCTTCCTGCCCTTGTATTTTATCTGGAGAATCCTGTGATAAGGTATCATTGTGTCCGGGAAAAGTGTAAAGAACATATGTCCGATCCCTACGATATCATCTCCGGAGACAGTTTTTGTATCTCCGGGTGCTCCCCGATGGATATACTGTATGGTGCATTCGCTAATCTCCAGACCTTCTTTCCATTTCAGCTCATTAAATATATCCCTAGGTCGCTTTGATTTTATTTCATCGCTCACAAGATACCTTCCGAAATGTTTGCAGATATTAAAGATATTACATGCACACTACTCATCTACTTTATTCCCTCTTTATACCAAAAATTCCAAGAAGGCCCAGCATACCAATTAATAGCACTATCCCAAATGGTGTGAGGGAGGGTACTTTAACGGGACAGCAGCATTCTTTTATTTTCTTTATGTCACCGGCAGTGAAATCTTGGTCTACTGTTCCCAGCTTGCTTATGTCGTCCTGTCCGTTCACCATGAGTTGCTCATCTGGACGGTCGTCATTGTTGTACTTCCCATTTGGAAGGTCATTATCTTTATCATGGGAAAGTCCGAACTGGTGGCCTGCTTCATGGGCGGCAACATTTGCAACTGCCTGTGCCATTTCTTCTACAGTATCTGCCCAATCCTCTTTGCCGTCCTCAAAACCGAATTCCTGTGTGTAAACATAGACATTCTTCCCGGTTATACATCCATTTCCGGGTTTGGAATCCGGGGCAAATCCAAATGAATCATCGGTAGTGCGTGTGCCATTTGCATCAACAGTTTTCTTGTTTCCAGAATTCCCGCCAACTTTTACAGTCATCTGGAAGGTGGCATCTTTGCAATCGGCAGGATTGGTTGTTACAACAATAGGGCAATTTGGAATGGTATAATCAGCTTTTACCTTGTCTACAATCTTGTTCTTGATCTGGGTTTTCTGGGCAGGAGTGAAATTCAGATCCTTTCCTGCTCCGTTTTTGTATCCGTCATCAAAAGCGTCAGCAGCAAAGTCCAGCAATATGCAACATTTCTCAGTTTTATGATCCTCAGCACAACAGGGACTGCTATAAATAGACTCTACTTTTACAGGCGGGATCTGGAATGGCTCTTTCCCATTGTAACCCTGATGAACCCAATAATTGTCTCCCGGAGGTATGGGGGTCGTATTGGTTCCATCCCAGTCATACACGAAATTGGTATCAGATATGTTTACCAGATGGACCCTGACATCCTCATCGATGGAAAACACTGCATTGTACGGATAGATCTGTGTCGGATCATCTTCAAAATTCAATTGTATTATAGAGATTGTATCTGCAGTGGCTCCTTTCTCTGTACCAGTAACATCAATTGTTATTCTTCGTATTCCCGGATAGAATGCAACTTCATCTTCAATCGAAAGTACCGTTCCATTCACAATTACATCAGATTCATTGAACATGTCCGGAGTTGTCTTTGGTACAAACTTCGTAGCAGAAGCTGGTTCACTTAAGATTAAAGAGAAAGATGCAAAGATACAAAGAAGCATCATGCCTAAAATTAGACTCGTTCGAATACATTTCATAGAATAGGTGTCTAGAAACCTTTTTTGTATATTTCTTGATTTCATCTATGTGTACCCCCACACATTACATCAAAAGAAGCACAACTGGTGATTCTTCAATTAGTTTATGGTTTTTATGGAATGATATAGGTTATGAAACAATGTTACTGACGATTGTTTCTGGGCTGGACCTATTGAGCTAGTGAAAACAACAAAATTCCTGGAAAATAGCGTATACTTTTCCACTTAACGATTAATCCAATCAATTGGTTTAAAAGAAAAATTCAAACCCCTGATTCCGTCAAAAACTCTGAAAACGACAAAAAAGCAGATTATTGTGATTATAAGTGGGAATATAGGCTTATGCTATATTCCCATTTATGATGCCCTATACCACCCCGTTTACAGTTTAGTCCCCCAAGACTATCGCTGTATTGGTCCGAGCTTCCTCGTTGTTTTTCCACTTCCGAACTCAAACTGATCTTTTTAGAATATAACCTAATTGATGTAGAATCTTAAAAGTAGCTCAAAAATTATGATGCTAACTGAATACATTTAAAAATACGTGGATGGTGCTTTAATAATTTTTTCACTAATGTTTCTAAGATAAAATTTTAATGAAAAAAGTTAGATGTAAAAAAAGTCCATGGTGCGAGGGAAGGGATTCGAACCCTCGAATTCCTACAAAACTAGGCTCTGAACCTAGCGCCTTTGACCTGGCTCGGCAACCCTCGCATCTTGACGGCTATACATAGCACTCGTAATTATTAAGGGTTTTGGTATTTTTAAGATGTAAGAAAAGGAGCTGGAGACGTGGAGGCGCCCCCAAGTTAACACTACTGTCGGTTAATGAGGATGACAGCTTTTCTGAGGAGGTTGTCGGTTGGAGGCATGGAGTACCTCCAACTATTTGGATCTGGTCTTGGAAAGACTTTATTGACCATTATCTTCTAGAATAGAATCTTATATAGCCTCTTTTGGAAGGATTATACTCATAGAGCTTTAAATGGATAAAGGCATTAAAAAAAGAGATAGGTTTTAAATCTTCATTTTCAAAATAGTACTGAAATTGAAGAAAGCAATGATGGCAATTATGCCATCAATTTGAGAATCAATGCTTTTTGTGCATGAAGGCGATTTTCAGCTTCATCAAAAACAACTGAATGTGGGCCATCCATTACTTCCGCAGAAATTTCCTCTCCTCTATGTGCAGGCAGGCAATGCATGACAATTACATCATTCTTTGCAGCTTCGACAAGCCTGGAATTAATCTGGTAATCTTTAAGATCACTAAGACGCTTTTCTCTCTCATCTTCATCTCCCATGGAGACCCAGACGTCAGAGTAAAGAACATCAGCATCAGTTGCAGCTTTCACTGGATCTGCTGTAACTAACACAGTTCCACCCATTTCTCGTGCCTGATTTACAATATCCTCATCAGGTTCGTATCCGGATGGACAAGCAACAGCTATCTCCATATCCATAAGGGCACAACCAAGAATCATGGAATTGCAAACATTGTTTCCATCTCCGACCCATGCGAGTTTGAGTCCTTTAAGATGGCATTTGTATTCCATAATTGTCAAAAAATCGGCAAGTATCTGGCATGGATGCTCTTTGTCCGAAAGAGCGTTAATTACGGGGACTGTGGAATATTTCGCAAGCTCGGCAACAGTTGAGTGATCATTTACTCTCGCAGTAATAGCTGCAAGATAGCGAGAAAGCACCTGTGCTGTATCAGCAATTGTTTCTCCCCTTCCAATCTGGAGATCCCGGTAATTCAGGTATAGGGCATGGCCACCAAGGTCGGCCATTCCAACTTCAAAGGAAACCCGTGTTCTGGTTGATGATTTTTCAAAAATCATTCCAAGGCTTTTGTTCTTGAGAAGGTCTGTAACCTTGCCTCGCATGCGTTTTTCCTTGAGGTCTTCCGCCATTTCCAGAATTTCCATGATATCATCATGGGAGAGGTCTGCCATAGACAGCAGGTGTTTCATATAATCAACTCCGTAAGCTCGAGATTAGTATCCCCGAATCTCTTTCATATGGTTGATCTTTTTTGTGATCAATGCCTGTGTTCCAATATCACTTCTGGAATGCAGGTCACCAATGATATTTTCAATTCCTTCCTGTGCGATACGCTCTGCCTTTTTAATGCTGTCAGCAACACCTACTACGGCAGCAGATCTGGATGAAGTTGTGAATATCTTTCCATTCATTTCGTATACGCTTGAATAGAAGAGAATTGCATCGCCCATGTCGCCGAAAACAACTTCCTTGTCAGCATCGGGATTGTCAGGATAGCCTGCAGGAACAACGTATTTACATACGGTTGCTTTCTTTGAGAATTTAACGTCCAAATCGTTAAGCTTTCCATTTGCAATAGCATCAATTACATCTACCATATCAGTTTCAAGAAGTGGCAGAACATTCATGGCTTCAGGATCTCCAAATCGTGCATTGAATTCAATGACTTTTGGTCCGTCCTTTGTAAGAATAAATTGCCCGTAAAGAATACCTTTGTAGCCAACTCCGGTAACTTCGCGAAGGGCTTTTACGGTCTGCTCCATGATCCTTTTGCCGGTTTCCAGATCTTCAGCAAGCATGAACGGAAGTATTACATCGACATCGGAGTATGATCCCATTCCTCCGGTATTAGGGCCAAGATCGTTTTCAAAAGCACGTTTGTGATCCTGTACACAAGGTGTGAAAGCAAGATTTTCACCGTCAACAAATGCCTGAAGGGTAAATTCCTCTCCCTTGAGATTATCTTCAATGACAACATCATCTTTTTCAAGGAGCTCTCGGGCATATTCATAAGCTTCATTTGTGTCAGTGAGCTGGTCACCCATTATTTTGACACCTTTGCCACCGGTAAGACCTGCAGGTTTTACAGCGACATCCCCCAGCTCCTCAATAAATTCCTTTAGTCCTTCATCGGTTTTGAAAACCTTGTATGCCGGACAACCATCAATGTTGTTGTCTCGCATGAAATCGCGAGCCCATGCTTTATCAAACTCGATGCAAGCAACTTCCTTTTTAGGACCTGCAACAGGTATTCCTGCATCTTCAAGTGAATTAGCAAGACCTACAGAAAGCGGAGCTTCAGGTCCAACAATAGCAACATCAATTTTGTTTGAGGTGGCGTATTCCACTACCCACTTAACATTTGTTTCTTTTTCAAGCAGGAAATCCTTGCATAACCTTGCAATTCCCGGGTTTTGTTTTGCCATCACAGCATATATTTCCGGATGTTTCGGACTTCTGGCAATGGCTTGTACAATGGCGTGTTCTCTCCCTCCGCCGCCGATAACAAGAACTTTCATTTATAAACCTCGTTTCTAAAAAAGTTTGTATAACAGATTTCAATAGGCAGGCTTTCTAATTTTAACAGAATGATAGATTCCTGATACAGGATATATACTTTCCGATCTGTATTTTCAGTCTTTATCGGCTGCTTTTTCAAGAATTCGAGATGCTCTGGCAAGTGGGACTAATTCGATATTTTTAGCCTTAAGGTTCTCCATTGCACCTTCTTCCCTATCAACTACAGTAATCACTGTATTGACAACGACACCTTCACTTCTGAGGACATCTATTGCGTCAATAACTGATCCGCCGCTGGTAGTAACATCTTCTATAAGAATGACAGTTTCTCCTTTGTTGACATCACCAACAAAACGTCCACCTGTTCCATATCCTTTTTCAGATTTACGTATAAGGAGCAATGGGTCTTCTGTAATAAGCGAGACCGCGGTTGCAAGAGGTACGCCCCCAAGAGCAACTCCTCCAATCCTGTCAACATGCATTTCGTTGATTTTTTCCGAAGCCATTTCTGAAATAAGCCTCAGGACTTTTGGCATGGAAGTTGCCTTCTTAATATCAATATAATAACGACTTTTCTTCCCGGAAGCAAGGGTGAAATCCCCAAATCGAATTGCTTTGCATTCTTTGAGGGCGGTAATCAGGCGGTCTTCTGTATATTTTTCCATGGTGTAAATCTCCTTTTTACCAGGGTTCTTTTTTGATCCCCAGCAGGTATCCAATAATATTTGTTGAGATGTGAAGTAAGGGAGTAATAATTATTAATTATAGTTGCCCTTTGCTGTTCTAGACTTGTCTG
>CAZHNA010000037.1:0-12816 GCA_964532775.1 uncultured Methanosarcinales archaeon | reverse complement strand
TGAAGTTGCTTTTTCAAATGAACGTAGCCTCAGTGTCAAAAAGAACACAAAAAAGATCACGACAGATGTGATGATGAAAATGCTCGAACCTATGATTTCATAGACAACTCCCCCCATCACAAGACCGAAGATACTTGCAAGGCTTGCAACGCTGCTGGAAAATCCCTGCACAGACCCCTGATATTTATCCCCGGCTATTTTTGAGAGAATCGAAAGTACTGAAGGCCACATCAAGCCGTTTCCTGCGGCGAAGAAAACTGCTGATATATAAGTTAAAACGAATGTACCCGGCAAGAGGAACAAGAAACACATTCCCAGCAAAGGACTCCCCACAATGGCGAGGGTAGCATCTGAATATTTTTTTACCGCCCGTACAAGGACAGGACCTTGAACAAATATCATCAAGAGTCCCAATACTGAAAAGTAGATTCCCATATCCGCAACACCCCATCCAAGTTGCCTGACTGCATGCAACGGAAAAGCAGTGTAAAATACATTGAACCCAAGGAAGATGAAAAAATACACCACCAACATATATGGGACGTGTTCCAGACGGATTACGTCTGCAAATTTGATTTTCTCAGGACTATGTGTTTCAGAACATTCTTTTATTTCCTGCCCAAAGGTTTTGCTGATGATGTCTGCTTCGTGTTCTGCCAGAATAGCACATTTTCTTGATTCCGGTACAAAACGAATAATTGCAATTGTCCCGGCAACCGAAATAAGCACTGCCGCCAGTACAGGAAGTGCTTCCCCATAAGCAGTCAAACTCAAAAATCCTGCAAGTGCGGGCCCGATAATAAATCCCAGATTGGACGAGATTGACATTTTCCCGAAATTCTTGTTCCTATCCTCCTCACTTGAAATATCCGCAAGGTATGCATTTGCAACAGAAACATTACCCCCTGTCAAACCATCAAATCCTCTTGCAATAAACAAGAACAATAGAGGCAACGTAATGACAAACGCTCCAAGTAGGGAGGAGTTTACATTCAGCAACTCATTCACAGGCAAAAAGAGAGCTGCAAGGAATATTATCCATGAAACCAGTGTTCCGATTTGACTTAGCAGAAGAATCTTTTTCCGCCCATGGATATCTGACCACCTGCCCAAAATTGGAGCACCAATTAGTTGGAAAGCCGGATACATTGCACCCACTACCCCATAAATGACAGCATTACCACCAAATCTTGCTACGAGGAAAACAAGGAAAGGAATCACAATACTAAAACCAAGGGTGCCGATGAAATTAACAAAAAGAATTGGAAAAAGCGATGGCTTGGGTTCCGGCTCTTGCGAGTACCCATGTAATATACATGGTGTTTCGGTTTGATAGGTTTTTCCTGAAACCCTGCTTTCCCGCAAAACTTAATATTAATGGAAACCCACCAGCGGATATGGACACAAAGATCGTATTAGCATTCATAATCTTGATAATTGCGTCAATTGCATTTGTAGGTCTGAATTCCGATTCGGACAATGAAGTTGCCACCCAAATGGAGACCTACAGCCAAACAAGAGAAGCAATGGGAACTATCATTACAATTGCTGCTGTGGGAACGGATGAAGAGCAAGCAAATGAAGCCATTGGCAAGGCCTTTGCCCGGATTATAGAAATTGAAACCCTGATGAGTACATATAAAAACCAGAGCCAGTTGTCCATCCTCAATCAGGAAAAAAGTCTTGAAAATATCGATCCTTCACTAGCCTATGTTTTAGAGGAGTCCATTTATTACAGTGAAATCACTGACGGGGCTTTTGATGTTACTATCAAACCAGTGCTCGATCTTTGGGCAAGTAAATTCGGTGAAGGAAAGCCAAATCAGCCACCTACACAGGAAGAACTGAAGTCTGTCCTGTTGCTTGTAAATTCATCAGCCATTACCATTAATGGGACTTCCGTTTCGATTGGTAATGACATGGGAATTGTGCTTGGAGGGATTGCAAAAGGCTATGCAGTTGATGAAACTGCAAAAGTTCTCCAGTCAGAAGGATTTGAGAACGGTTTTGTTAATGCAGGAGGAGACGGTTTCTTTTTTGGAACCAAACCCGATGGCGAGCAATGGATTGTTGGATTGCAGGATCCTGAGAAAAAAGCCGAACCAATTACAGTTATGTCCATTTCAGAAAAAGCGGTCACAACCAGTGGGAATTATGAAAGGTACTACAATAATTCTGCAAGAGTATCCCATATTGCTGATCCAAGAACTGGATACACGGTTTCAAACCTCATCAGCTCAACCATAATTGCGGATTCCGCGATTGAAGCAGATGCGCTTTCAACATCCGTTTTTGTCTTAGGTGAAGAAGATTGGATGACACTCATCGAAAGCCTTGATGGGGTAGAATTTCTGATTATAACATCTGACAAAAGGATAGTAAGGTCTGAAGGCTTTGCTACCTACGAAACCCAATGAAATTTAAAGTGACACTTTGTGAAGGGTCTTGTAAACAGGCCCTTGCGGTGTTAGCGTACTTTTCTTGAACTGGAACCTATCTACCTCAAATTCACCGAAAGTTTCAGCCTTATATTCTTCCAAGAAATTTTTCAGGTTTTCTTTTTGCTCATCCTTAAGAGATTTGATCCTGCCTATCGTCGCATGGGAAGCATATTCTCGATTGTCTTTTTTAAAGCCCATACCATCAAGAGCATCTTCAACCTGCAAATGCAACTCATTAAAATTGCCTTCCAATCCCAACCACACAACGCGAGGTTTTGAAGAAGATGGAAAAACACCCACTTTACTTATCTTGCATGTAAAAGGAGAACATTCAACCCCATCCAGCTTCTTGGAGATATCAGGCATCTGAGAACTCTTAATATCACCCAAAAACTTGAGAGATACATGGATGTTGGAGGGCTGTACTGCTTTGATTCCTTCAATCAAACTCAAATCCGAGAGAACGTCTTCTATGCTTTCCCTGAGATATGCCGGAACATCAACTGCTACAAAAGTTCTAATCAAAAAAATCACTTCCCATATTCAATTAACCACGGATAATATCTAACTAACGACCCTTTATTTTTTAATGAATAAACAGTATATTAATAAACACACAAAGCATACTACTATAAAAAACAGTTGGGGATGGAATGGAATCCAGTGAAGAACTCATACAATGTGCCTTGCGACTGGCTGAAAAAAATAATGCAGCGGCAGTCCTGATTTCAGGAAAAGTCCTATACCCCATTGAAACCGATGTTCCCGTGTACATACTTCCAGGACAGACGGACACTTTTGTTGAAAGTTTTATTCCACCAGAGAGCGGAAATCTTCTTGCAATGGAGAAAAATCTTGGACGCGAAACAGCATCTCATATTTCATATGTTGAAAAAACAGCTTCAATTGAGCATTTTATTGGCAAAATGAAAAAGGGAATTGTTCTTGGCATTTCCATTTCCGAAGAGTCTGTAGCTATTATTTTCCATGACTTTTCAAAGAGTGTGCTCCTAAATGCAATAAAAGAGTGCGAGGAAAGAATTCCATCGGATGTTTTGCGTGCTGCATTTAGATTGTGCCTTGAAATTTCTTCTGCCGGTCGAGAAGGGAGGAAAGTTGGAACAGCATTCCTCATTGGAGATCACGAAGAAGTCATGCAAAGATCACACCAGATGATCCTCAATCCTTACTCCGGCCATCCCGACGAAGAACGAAGCATTCTTGATAAAGACAACTGGGAATCAATCAAAGAATTTTCTCTCCTTGATGGTGTATTTATTGTCACGGGTGAAGGTATAATCCATAACGCCGGCCGTTATCTGGACGTCGATGCAAAGGATCTTGAAATTAACAAGGGATTTGGAGGACGACACGTTTCCGCAGCAGCCATGACGCGTGACACTGTGGCAGTTGCCCTAACCGTATCAGAATCCGGTGGAACCGTCCGTCTGTTTATGGATGGTAAAGAAAGAGTTTCCATCGAATCCGCTGACAGGCTTCTAAAAAAAGATTAAATCTTAAACCTGAGGATGGCTGCAATCCCACCGAATGCATCCAGTTTTTGCCCCGGTTCAAATTCGGTACTAAATACTACAAGTTTTCCTTTGGAATATTCGACCTGCCGGATAAATGGATCTATGCTGCCTTCTTCCCTTTCCTGCCGCAGGAATTCATCAGCTACAAGCAATGTTTTAATTGAACCATAATCCTGAGCTTGTCGCACAGCTTCTATTCCGTATGCAGCTTTGCCATCAAGCGAGATTTCTTTCAAAAGCTCTTCCATAAGGGTAGCTTCCCTTGAAAGACGGGAATGCTCCACAATCCTATCAACAGCACCCCTGCGCAGGACTTCCTGAAAACCGGACATCCCAATGGAAGACGTATCTTCGGTAACAATCCCGGATGCAATTTCAGGCTCATTGGCTTTAACATATTTAAGGAAATCATCTTTTGTAAAACCCGGACCTGCAAGTACAATTGATTCTGCCCCCGTAAGAGGATATTTCAGCTTTTCCAGAACCATGCTGAAAAAATCATCCCTTAGTGAACCTTCGCCTTTCCCGGAAGATTGGCGAATATGAGTATAAACTTCGATACCGTAGTGTCGCACAAATCCAATATCGGCATCGCCTTCTTCCACAGCAACGATGATTACTTTAGGACGTTTGGCAGCAGCTTCAGCTTCTTTGATTCTCTCAAGCTGATCCCCTTTCCACACTTTTGTAACTGAAAGATCAGTTCCTTCTTCAATATTCAAGGTATGATACGCACCCACATCCACCCCATGTTCTATAGGACCATGTAATCTCAGACGGTTTGAAAATTTATGAAATTCAAGAGTCTCAACCAGAATCCCCAAACGAACTGTTTTTTTCTCTGCCTTTTCCGGACGCAGTTTGTCAGTTGCAGAATCAGCTTTCCTTTTGGTAAGGGCAAACACCAGATCCCCGGGCTCAATGATATACTTGAGATGCCAGAGATCATCTAAAGTCTGAGGTACAAGAGCGATTTCACCTTCGGCCCCCCTTAGATTCTTTTTCAGTATTCTCATGTTTGCCTCGTTGCCCCTATTAATTCCGAGCCACCTGGAGGAAGCATCATGGCGATTTTATCCGGAGAAGCTATTTGCTTTACAAAATGTACATCTTTTAGCTTTTCTACATATTGCCTGTAAATCTTCTTCGCGATATCATTCTGATTGAATTTGCCGGGAACGATTTCAACTATATGTTCAGCCCGCGCTTTTACTGCTGAAATCGGACCACCTATTACACGAGTTTCCTTACCTAGTTCGAGCCCGACTGCAGCATTAGCAGGAACATCCCGCATATAATTGCGATCTCCCCTGATTACGAATGAACCCTTCTTCAGATATTCCCCTGATTCAGGAGTTTTGCTTACCTGCTCAGGTAATATCCAGTAGCAATCTCCTGAAAACTGACCGGCTTTCCAGACACTGGAATTTGAGACCACAAATTGAGCAACCTCTTCAAGGGTTGATTGAGGCACTTCCTTACCTTCAGTTTTTATCACAGTAATGGGTGCTCCCGGAGCCTGTGTATGAAATACAATATCCCTTTTTTCCATGTACTTCTTGACGATATCTTCATTTGTGGTAGAGTCACGTCCTGCAACCACAAAGAAGCCATCTGATGAAACAAACCAGCGGAACCGATCATACCAGTGCTTCTTAACAAAAGCCTTTCTTTTGGAAGGTTCCTTCTTAGCATCCCGCTTTTTTATCTGTTTACGGGTTTGTTCGATGGCTACAAGAGCCCCTTTTCGCTTCTTTTCAAGCTTCTTGACTTTCTCATAATAAACAAGAGCATTCTGTGGAACTGTTTTTCGAATATCGATGTTTGCTTTCACGCCACTTAGATCCATGGAAATAATGCCTTTAGAAGAATCGATATTGACAACAGCCTTTGCCGCTTCAGACTCTTCTTTTGCAGCTTCAAGTATCTTGCGAATATCCTGCCAAGAATATCCTTTATCCCTGGCTGATGAAAGAACATTCAGCAGGCCTTCTATATCCTGATAATATTCATAAATACGTTCTGCGATTTCGGTATACTGCTCAATTTCCTTACCGAATTTTATAATTGCAGCTTCCTGTTGCTGAAGGCGACGGGCAAGAACATCGACTTTCTCTTTCTTGGATGACTCCTTCTGTTCGTTGAAATTTTCTGCTGCACGTTTCCCGAAAAACTCATCCAGAGCCTTGTTGAATGTTTCGTAACATTCAGTCTTGTTCCCTGAATACTGTTGGAGTTCAAAGGGAATAACATTAATATCAACGAGATTTCCGTTTTGTTCCTCCTTGACAACACATGGCTTTAATTCACCTGCAATAAGCGGCTTGAAAACATTTTTTAAGCCTTCAATCAGAGAGTCAATTTCACTTTCCTCAAGTGAGGAAGCATCCCGGGTTTTATCGATGCCGCAGCGCAGGCAAACTTCTTCAGCATACACTCCACCAAGATTGAAACTGCTGGCAATCGTACGCACAACGTCGGCATTTGAGGATTGCAGGATTTCGGACATTTGTTCACTATCAATATCCAATGGGCTTGCTTGTGCCTCAGGATATTGGTAGATTTCCCCACGTCGGATACGTCTTCCCTTAAATGTAACAGGTTTCATTGGGAGGATTATACGGCGCTCATTATCAAGCAAAACTACATTCCCTTGCCCGAACAGCTCGACAACCAAAACGGTGGTATCTCCACCTCTTATAACATGTATCTCTATAATCCTGTCAAAATCATACTGGTTAATAGAAAGTATTCGACCCGCCATGATATGCTTTCTCAAAAGCATGGGGAAAGCTTGCGGATTCTGAGGGCTGGGACGTATATACTGGCTCAAATGTAGCCGTTTTCCCAGTTCAATTACAAGATTTTCACGACCTCGTTTGAAGAGGTTTAAGCCAATACGCAATTCTTCATCGGCTGGTTGGTAGACTTTCCCGATTTTTGCATCTACCAGTGTTATAGAAGGATTGTTGAATTCACTTACCAGGGCGGCAACATCCGCACTTGTCATTTCTTCTTTCATATCCGATACTAATAATGGAGAAGGTGCTAAAAAGGTTTGTCCAATAGCTTATATAAACCTAAAATGAAATAAACTAGAGCCTGAAAAGCTGGCAGGGTAATCATTCATGGACATGAAGACAAAAAGGTTTCTGAAAAAAAAATTCAGGGAATACTACCAAACGGCATCGTTAACCCTGCCCCCAGAACTTCCTTCCCGCGAATGGGGATTTATTTCGTATGACCAGATGCCCGAAACCATCATGTACAGGCACAAGGCATTCGGCGCACCCGGCGAGGTTCGTGATTACCTTGTAGCAATGCAGCCTGCCCATGTTTACCATTCTGTTGCGTATTACCAATATCCTGATGCACCATCCATGAAAGAGAAAAACTGGTTGGGCGCAGATCTCATTTTTGATCTCGATGCGGATCACCTTCCCGGAGCGCCCCAATCATATGCCGATATGCTGGAAATGGTGAAAATAGAATCATTAAGACTTCTGGATTTCCTTATGGATGATTTTGGATTCCTGGAAAGCAGCATTACCGCAGTGTTTTCCGGCGGCAGAGGCTACCACTTCCATGTTGAAGACACGAAGGTTCGGGAACTGGAAAGTCCCCAGAGAAGGGAAATTGTGGATTACGTAGCCGGAAAGGGAATAAAGGCTGAATTTTTGTACAAAAGAGAGTTCCAAACAGGCGATTCCGGCACAGGCACAAAGAGTTTCAAAGAAAAAACAGAGTTATCTAGCCAATATGCATTGAAAAACCCCGGCCTAGGTTGGAGCCGGAGAATTACGGAATACATTGCCAGTTATCTTGAAGAAGAGATGAAAAAAGAAGAGAAGGAACGTTTCAGAGAGCTGAAAAAGATCGAAGGTTTTGGGAGGAAGGCTAAGTCACAACTTGAAAAAGTAGCTTTTGCCCCTGAAAAACTGGACAAATTCAAGAAAACTGGAAAACTTGATTTGGGACCAAACATTCCCCAAAATTTACTCCTCAAATTAATCGATATGGCAGTCGAGGAAAAACGCATTCATATTTTTAACCCAGCACAAGTTGATGAACCCGTTACTGCTGACATTAAGAGACTTATTCGCCTGCCAGGTTCGCTTCACGGTGGATCGGGAATGCAGGTTGTGACTCTGGGACTTAATGAAATTGAAAACTTTGAACCTCTCTCTGATGCAGTTGTATTTTCAGGAAAGCCGGTAACAATAAAAGTTATGAAACCATTTGGGGTACAAATGAAAGGCATGGATCTGCAGATTGAGGAAGGAGTGCAGCAGGTCCCTGAATATGTTGCCGTTTATCTTATGTGCAGAGGTGTTGCAGAATATGGATCGAAATGAGTTCAACGGGTTTGCCAGACAAGAAAGTGGTCGATCCCTAAACTCCTTACCGCCTGATTTTTACACAAGGGTTCGGGAATATATTCACGAGCTTGAGGAAGAAATTAAAAAAATCAACAACCCAAGATCCGTGGAATCAAAGATCCTTGAAGATGAATTGGACAATGTTCTTAGCGAAGTGGAAACCATATTCATTCGCCGAACCAGGAAAATTACTTCCCGAGCCACAACAAATGCTTTCCACGAGGTTTCTTCCAGCGAAGATATGAGTAGATTATTGCCTTCGGAAAAGAAAGTTTATGAAGTAACTCTTTCAGCTATACAGACTGCAAGGGGAGAGTTAATTGATCCTATATTCAAACCGAATCCAGTGTTGACTGAGACCGGAAAAGAAAAAGCGGGATCAAAAGATAGCAGAATCCAGACACAGGATACGCTTGGAACGGCAAGCATACAGCAAGAAGAAAGCAAACCGGTAGGCAAAAGGGATATAAGTGAAGAGTACTGTCTTGTCCGAATACTGAAGGACCTGCCTACGTTCAAAGCAGCAGATAATAACAATTACACGCTTGCCGCAGAGGACATCGTTGTATTGCCAAGTCTTAATGCAAACGGATTGGTGAAACGCGGCGCAGCACTCCCTATTGAAGGAAGACGGATCAAATTAAAAGATGTGAGATTATGAAGATTCCAAAGAGGTTTAGGACACATTGCCCGTACTGTAAAAAACATACAGAGCATGTCGCAGAGAAAGTGAAAAAGGGCAAAGAGTCAATGATGACACGTATCAGAAGGCAGAAGAAGAGGCAAACCGGCATTGGAAACAGTGGTAAGTTCTCAAAAGTACCTAGTGGCGACAAGCCAACAAAGAGAATTGCTCTCAGGTACCGCTGCACTGTATGCAACAAAGCACACCAGAGACCATGCTTCAGAGCCAAGAAATTCGATTTTAAGGAGTGAAATCATATGGCAAATCCAAAAAGCAGATTCCTTCGGGTAAAATGCAACGATTGTTCCAACGAGCAGGTAATCTTCGGAAGCGCAAGCAGGAAGGTTAACTGTGTAGTCTGTGGAAGAACACTTGCAGAACCCACCGGTGGCAAATCCACCATTACAACCCATATACTTGAAGTACTCGAGTAAAGTGATTTCCAATGGATAACAATAAATGGCCGGAAGTCGGTGAATTTGTCGTTTGTGAAGTCAAAAATGTAACCGACTTTGGTGCCTATACGGCCCTCGAGGAATATGACGCAAAAGAAGGATTCATCCACATTTCCGAAATTAAGGCAGGATGGGTCAAGTACGTCAGGGATCACGTAAGAGAAGGACAGAAGATTGTCTGTAAGGTTCTAAATGTAGACACCTCAAGACGCCACATTGATCTGTCCCTTAAAGACGTGAATGACCACCAGAAAAGGGCTAAAATCCAAGATTGGAAGAACGAACAGAAAGCAACTAAATGGTTGCAGTTCGTCGCAGAAGAATCAGAACTCGATGAGAAAAATCTGCAGAAGCTTGAGAATACTCTTTTTGATGAATTCGGCAGCAATTACACAGCGTTTGAAGAAGCTGCAATTCAGGGCGAAAATGCATTCGATGATATTAAAATCAACGAGTCCGTTGTTGCAAACATCGTCAAGCTTGCACAGGAAAACATAAAACTTCCATATGTGGAAATTGCCGGCTACGTTGATCTTACAAACTCTGCCCCTAACGGCATTGAGTTGATCAAGATGGCTCTCGAAGAAGCAAATGAAGTTGACATCGAAGATGTCAGGTTAAACATTACCTACACAGGTGCACCAAGATACCGCATCAAAGTCATTGCTCCAGACTATAAGATTGCTGAAGCTGTCCTCAAGGAATCAGCTGATAAAGCTATTGAAAGGAATGAGCAATTCGGCGGCAAAGGTATTTTCCACCGTCACATTGAAGCCACCAGGTCGTGATGACTGGTGGGCTATTCGATCAGGAAATGCCGTGAATGCGGCAAGTATTCCCTCCACGAGAAATGTCCTACCTGTGGAGGAGATACGGCTGATCCAAAGCCTGCAAAGTTTTCTCCTAAAGATCCGTATGGCAAATACCGCAGAATTAGCAAAAGAGATGATATGATATGCAAAGCACAAAAGTAATCCAGCTAAAGAAAGATGTGAAACTGGATAACCCAATTATGCTGGTTGGCTTACCCGGTGTTGGACACGTGGGAAAACTTGTAGTAGATCATATTATTGAAACATTCGAGGCTGACAAACTGATGGAAATATATTCACCTGCATTTCCCCCACAGGTGTTAGTGGATGAGAAAAGTTCAGTCAGACTCGTAAACAATTCATTTTATACGTGCAAAGCAGGAGAATACGATCTTCTTTTGTTGGCAGGAGACCAGCAAAGCACAACTTCCGAAGGACACTATGAACTCTGTGACCTCTACCTCGATATTGCCGAAGAATACGGAGTTTCCAAAATTTATACCCTTGGAGGATTCCCCACAGGACAATTAGAGCATACCGATGAAGTAATGGGTGCTGTTAACAACGTGGATATTTTGGAATACCTTGAAGAGCATGGAGTCATTTTCAAGGAAAACGAACCCGGTGGAGGAATTGTAGGAGTTTCAGGGCTAATGCTGGGCCTGAGTAAATTCCGCAATATCGATGCAGCCTGTCTTATGGGGCTGACATCCGGTTACATGGTAGACCCGAAAAGTGCACAATCACTGCTGAAAGTGCTCAGCAGCATGTTTGACATCGAAATTGATGTTAGTGAACTTGAAGAGCGTGCAAGGGAAATGGAAAAAATAGTTGCCAATCTCATGGAACAGAGGCAACAACAGCAGCAGCAACAAATGCTCCCCGACACTACCCCGGACGAAGATCTGAGGTACATCGGATAATCGCAATGATCATTAACGCCGATCTACATCTTCATTCAAAGTATTCCATGGCTTGCTCCAACAGGATGGAGCTGCCTGTGATGGCCACGGAAGCCGCAAAGAAAGGAATAGACCTTGTCGCGACAGGGGACTGTATCCATCCGAAGTGGCTTGCGGATATCAAAAAATACTCTTCTGACGATACAACTATTGAGATAGATGGAACTTCGTTTGTCCTGACAACAGAGATTGAGGATAAGAGAAGAGTTCATCACCTGCTTATTTTACCATCCATATCAAAAGCAGAGGAGCTAGCGGAACGCATCAGTCCCTACACAAACCTTGAGATTGACGGTCGTCCAACTGTCCGGCTTGATGGTGAAGGGATTGCAGAGATTGCCAACGATGTTGGTGCGTTGTTTGGTCCGTGCCATGCATTTACTCCTTGGACTGCCATGTATGCTTACCATGACAGCCTGAAGAGTTGTTACGGGGACATGACCGACAAGGTTGCTTTTCTTGAACTTGGATTAAGTGCAGACAGTGATTATGCAGACAGGATTGCAGAATTGAAGGATCTGACTTTCCTTTCAAATTCAGATGCGCATTCCCCGTGGTCCAACAAACTGGCACGGGAATTCAACAGATTTGAAGTCCCTGATCTCACTTTTGAAGGACTAGAGAAAGCAATCCTGAGGAAAGAGGGATACAAATGTGTACTGAATGTAGGATTCTACCCGCAGGAAGGCAAGTACAATGAATCTGCCTGCATCAAGTGTTTCCGGCATTATACCTTTGAGGAATGTGAGGAAATTGACTGGAAGTGCAGGGTTTGCGGCGGGCAGGTCAAGAAAGGCGTGTTCGACAGGGTGAACGAGCTTGCAACCTACGAAGAACCACACCACCCCGAACACAGGCCACCATATCTCCATACACTGCCGCTGGCTGAAATTATTATGATGTCACTGGGACATTCCAGTATCAATACAAAGGGTGTTAGTACAGCCTGGAATGCACTGATTGAAAAATTCGGCAGCGAAACTACTGCACTCTTGGATGCAGATCTCGCTGAACTAAATTTTGTGGATAGCCGTGTTGTTGAAGGCATCCAAGCCTTCCGAGAGGAGAAAGTTATCATCCACCCCGGAGGCGGCGGGAAGTACGGATGGCTGGAACTTCCCGGTCAGGAGAAAAAAGCCAAGCCTCAGAAAAAGGTGGAAAATAAAGCTCCAAAAGAACAACAGAAAAGCCTTTTCGACTTCTGATGAGCTCTTCGATACATATTTAAGCCATAAACCCATCAAATCAAAACGTGCCGGGGTGGCAGAGCGGACTAATCCAACGGCTAACTAAAAATTTGCCGCGGAGTCTATACGCGGCAGGCTCGAGACCTGTTTCCCCTCACGGGGTGCTTGGGTTCGAATCCCAACCCCGGCGCTTTTTTTGTGTGTGAATTTAATTGCTTGTATTTTCAAATAGAAGACAAAACAGATATCCCCTGAAAGAATTTTACCACAAAGAACACAGAGGTCACCGAGTTTTGTTTATTCTCTGCGTTCTCGAGACCTGTACCCCTGTGGGGTAACAGGCACTCATATCCGCAGGAA
>CAZHNA010000036.1:0-13010 GCA_964532775.1 uncultured Methanosarcinales archaeon | reverse complement strand
CTACAAAGCCTGTAGTTCCGAGAATTGAAATTCCGCCTTCTACTCCTATTGTAGAATTTAAAGTTTGCTTAGCGATTTCCGCCCCTTTTGGAAGGGATATTTCCACTTCTGCTCCGGTAAGACCCAATTCTTCAACGGCTTCCTCCACTGCAGCTCTGATTTGTGCCAGAGGTTTCGGATTTATCGCAGGAAATCCTTTTTTCACCTGCAAACCGCCTCTTGTAACAATCCCCACACCTTCACCGGCAGTAATTATAATATTATCAGAAGGCTTTACCTGACCTACAAATTCAAGCCCCCGTGTTATGTCTGTTTCGTGATCATTCTGTATTTTGGCAACTTTTGCATAGCCATCCTTTGCCTCAATCACAGTAAATGTTGCACGCACACCTGAGGGAGTAGGTACCGAAAAATCAGAAAAATCTTTTCCGAGGGATAAGACGGCAGCCTTGGCAGCTGCAGCAGCTGTTGTTCCTGTCGTGTATCCACGTTTTAGCACGGAACCGTCACTCAATAAAACAAGCATACCGTTTTTGATGCCTTCTTCCAGTTCATCTCTTGGCAAACTGGATTTTTTCATCCATTCTTCAGGGATTTTTGATTTGTTCACAGGGTCAATCATTGTCATCAAATCACAACTTAAAGTTATAAAAGTACCGACTTTCCTATCTGTAATCAACCTGTTCTCTTGAAGAGTTTAGCAAGTTCATCCATGGTCAGTCGAATAATTGTTGGTCGTCCATGAGGACACGTAAATGGGTTTTCAGCTTTCTCCAGCTGTTCCAACAAGTTGTTCATTTGCTCAAGCGTGCATGAGGCTCCAGCCTTAATCGCAGCCCTACAAGCCATTGTCTTGTACATGTGATCATAAATATTATTTTTATCTTTTATCCTGCCAGTTGAGAGAATCTCAGAAATCATATCCCGGATTCCTGACGGATCCTGCACTTTTCCGAAAACATGTGGCACTGTTGTTATGATGTAAGTATTTGGACCAAATTCCGAAAGAGCAAAACCCATCTCTTCAAAATAGGGAATGTATTCCTGCATTATCGTTTTTTCACGGGAAGTCAGGTCAATTGTCAAAGGTTCCAGAAGTTCCTGCCAGCCGCTTGATGCCTTCCTGCGTATTTGTTCGTACATGATTCTTTCATGTGCAGCATGCTGATCAATTATCATAATACCGTCTTCTGTTTCCACAATTATGTAGAGATCATGTACCTGTCCTACAATCCTCATATTCTTCAAAGTAAGGCCATTGGTTTCCGAGGAAACTCCCGAAAACTCCCGTTCTGATCTCCTGAGTCGCCTCTCGGTATCTTTCGCAGGCGCCCGATAAGCAGCCTTGCTTTCTTTGATAATCGGAACAGAAGGACTTTCAGATTCCATCACCTGTTTTTCAGAACCCAGGGGCATCTGTAATGGCTCTCTTTTTGCCTTCTCCAGTTTTACTTCAGGTACAAGTTCCTGATCAGCAAGAGCATTCTCTACTGCCCGGGTAAGATCATCCATTACATCTGATTCGCGGCTAAACCGAACTCTGCGTTTTGCAGGATGCACGTTAACGTCAACTTCCTTGAGATTCACATGCACATCAAGAACAGCAAGCGGGTTTCTGCCTTTGGAAAGAAGGGTATAGTATCCCATCAATATTGCATTGCTCATGGGCGCTGAAGCAATACTCCTTCCGTTTACGAAAAAGTATTGCATGTCTTTTCCAGAACGGCTGGTTTCTGGTTTTGAAACATAACCTGAAACAGTTATCAATTCACCTTCATAATTTACCGGAAGCATTGTCTTTGCAATATCACTTCCAAGAAGCTGGATTACCCTGTCAAATACACCACCTGAAGGAGCACGAAGTATAACCCTGCCTTCACTTACCAGTGTGAATGATACCTGTGGATTAGCAAGTGCCAAACGCATTACTACATCTGTAATATGGGAAAGCTCGGTCCTTGGGCTTTTGAGATATTTACGTCTTGCAGGAGTGTTGTAAAAGAGATCCTTCACCACAATTTTCGTTCCGGGGGATGAACCGATTTCACTAACTTCCTCTACAATCCCACCGTTTACCTGAACCTTCACACCATAAAGGGAATCGTGTTCTCTGCTTACTAGTTCAACCTTTGAAACCGCAGCAATTGAGGAGAGAGCTTCACCCCTGAAACCCAGTGTCAGAACTTCTTCAATGTCTTCAATGTTTTTGATCTTGCTTGTTGCATGCTTGGTGAAAGCAAGTTCGGCATCAGCCCGGCTCATTCCTGCACCGTTGTCAAGTACGGACATAAGATTCGAACCTGACCCCCTGATTTCCACTCGAATATCAGTAGCAGAAGCATCAATTGAATTTTCAACAAGCTCCTTGATAACCGATGCCGGGCGCTCTATTACCTCACCTGCTGCGATCTTATTGATGGTTGCTTCATCCAGTACATGTATGCGATGATTATCATCCATTGAGCTCGTTCTCCTTTATCCTCTTCTGGATTTCATGAAGCTTGTTAAAAGATTCAATTGGTGTCATATTGTCAATATCAAGATCCCTGATTTCATCAACTATTTCTGTGTTATAGTCAGGTTCCTGACCCGCATAAGGATCGAAAAGCAAGACTTGTGTATATTTTGCGGTTGAACTACGCCTTTTCTCAGCAGTGTTTTCCTTGCTGATGATACTCTCGTTTTCAATATCATTAAGGATTTCAAGGGATCGTTTTGTTACTTTTTGTGGCACTCCTGCAAGCCTTGCTACATGAATACCATAGCTTTTGTCCGTAGCTCCCGGAACAATTTTGCGTAGGAAAACCAGTCCATCCCCTTCTTCTTTCACGGCAATGTGGTAATTTTTCACACGTTTGAGATTATCCGCAATATCCGTAAGCTGGTGATAATGGGTTGCAAAAAGCGACCTGACTCCCACACGTCCCTTGTTATGAATGTACTCCACGACTGCCTTGGCAATGCTGTAACCATCATAGGTGCTTGTCCCCCTCCCTACTTCATCCAGCAGGACAAGACTTCTGGGAGTTGCATTATTCAGGATATTGGCAAGTTCCACCATTTCAACCATGAAAGTACTCTGCCCGCTTGCAAGATCATCAAAAGCTCCTACCCTTGTGAAAACCCTGTCTACAATTCCGATGGAAGCATGGGAAGCAGGCACAAAAGAACCAGTCTGAGCCATAATAACTATCAAAGCTACCTGCCTCATGTAGGTTGACTTTCCTGCCATATTGGGACCTGTTATGAGGAGAAACTGACTATCAGAACAATCCATCTCAATATCATTTGGTACAAAACCGCCTTCAACGGTATCTTCAACTACCGGATGCCTGCCTTCCCGAACAAGTACCTTGCAATCGTTTGTGATATTCGGCCTCACATAATTATTGTTGGCTGCTACTTCGGCAAGGCATCCTAGAACATCGATTCTCCCGAGACAAGATGCTGTTTCTTGTAATTCTTTTGCAAAGGAAGCAACGTATGAAGATATTTCTGTAAATATCCGGTGTTCAAGAGCAACCATTTTTTCATCAGCAGACAATATCTTACTCTCCCACTCCTTAAGCTGGGGAGTAAAGAATCTCTCGGCATTGGTCATCGTCTGCTTGCGAATATAATCATCAGGAATCTGGGGAATATTCATTTTTGTGACTTCGATATAGTAACCTACAACCTTGTTGTAGCCAACCTTCAGTGACTTAATACCTGTCCTTTCCTTCTCTTGTTGCTGGAAAGATGCAATCCATGATTTGGCATTTCTGGATATTTCCCTGAATTCATCCAGCTCTGTATTGTAACCTGCCTTAATCATACCTCCTTCACGAACGGACATGGGAGGTTCTTCCACAATTGCACTATCAATGCGATCTATCAGCTCTTTCCTCTCGGAAAATGAAGTCAGAATATCGATTGATTCCTGTATCAGTGAGCTATGGTTCTCCGAATTCATTGATTCAAGAATTGGACTCACAGATTCCAGGGATTTTTTCATGGCTACGAGATCTCGGGCATTCCCGTTACCGTAAACAACCCTTCCGACCAGCCTTTCAATATCCCTGACATAGGATAGGTGGGAGCGTACATCAAAACGCATCATGGTATTGTTGCTAAACTCTTCCACCGCATCAAGACGCTTGTTGATGTCATCTATATCAAGCAGAGGTTTGGTAAGCCATTTCAAAAGGGTCCTGCTGCCCATGGGTGTGGATGTTTCATCCAGCACTTTCAGCAAAGTTGCCTCTTTCCCGTCTCCTCTCACATTTCGGACAACTTCAAGATTGCGCAGGGTAATGGAATCCAAAACCATGTATTCAGAGCTTGAATATGTCTTGAGTGTCTGGACATGACCCAATTCACGCATTTGTGTCTCTGTCGCGTACCCAAGAGCTGCTGCTGCTGATGAAATAGCTGCAGGAAGATTGTCACAACCCATGCCTTCAAGCGTTTTGACACTAAAGTGATCCATCAGTTTTTGTCTTCCAGTATCAGGATCAAAAGCATCGGAAACGAACTCATGAACAATTAAATTCATTTCCTCAAGTCGTCGAACCAATTTTGTTTCTTCCATAAGGCTTGTTGGAAGAATAAGTTCAGCCGGGTGCATGCGTGATACTTCAGCTGCGACACCATCGTAGGGAAACGCATCCTGTATGCTGGTTGTCAGGAATTCCCCCGTGGATACGTCAAGGAAAGATATTCCAAAATTATCCCCATCCCGGGACAGCGCCATGAGGTAATTATTGGAAGAATCAGTAAGAATCGAAGAATCAATTGCAGTTCCTGGAGTTACAACACGGACAACTCCTCGCTTTACAACACCTTTCGCTTTCTTAGGATCTTCAAGTTGCTCACAGATGGCCACCTTGTAGCCCTTCTTAACAAGGCGGGGAAGATAGTTGTCAATTGCATGATAGGGGATGCCCGCAAGAGGCATTTTTTCTCCATCTTTCCCTTTTCCCCTGCTGGTAAGTGTAATCTCAAGTTCCCGGGAAATTGTTTTAGCATCATCTCCAAAGGATTCATAGAAATCACCCATCCTGAAAAAAATGAGGGCATCCGGGTGCTCTTTTTTCGCATTGTAAAACTGCTGCATGGCAGGCGTTAGTTTGCTCATTCTTACTCCGCAGTGAATAGGTCTGTTGGATTTATCTGTTTGTTGGTATTTTTGCTTTTGGATTGCGGAGTGTAAAAGCAGTAAACTAGAAGATAGACTAAAAACTGGAAAAACGGAAGCCTTTCAAAAAACGGAGGAGGGGAGAGGGGATGGATGAAAACCCCCACTCCGAATACACCAGACGCCCCACGCCTGTTCGTATTACTACGAATAAGAATTAACTTGCATACAATAAATAGTTAACTTCGATTTCTTATTTGTAAAACAAAATATGATTCTTATAAAAATAAATAAAAAAAGAAAGCGGAGGCCGACTATTCGACCTCACTCATCCGGAAAGGATCATGTCACAACAATGTCAATGCCCTTTGCTTCAGCCCTGATCTCAGGATTGTAGTATGAATAAGCACTGCTCTCCTGCACCATAGCCTTCACCGGGAATTTTGCCTTCATTTGCATTGAAAAGCTCATTTGCTCACCGGGATTCATCTCATCGATGTAGAGAATGACTTTGCGACCTGCAATTTCATAGCGTGTAATGGTGCCATCTTCTTTGAGAGCTTCAAGACTGGCAGATACAGGTGTGAAACCTGTAGGCACAGCGATATCAACAATCATCATACCACTTGATTCCACAACACCTCTGATTCCCGGCATTCCGTTGTATTTCAGGCGTACATCCACGTTTACAATGTCATCCACTGCAACATCGGTGGAATCATAATCCACATCCAGTTCGATTTCCTTATAGTCAATCATCTCAGGAAGGATTACATTGAAACGCCTGACGAGCTGGTAATTCAACTCCCCGCTTCCGGTAAGATTTAGTTGCAACTTTTCCGTCCCTTCCGGAATTTCGAGAATGTTCACAACATCGTAATTTTCGGAAGTAATTCTTAGGCTTTTAAGCTCCTCACCATCACCGCTGACAGTTATGGTGGCATCCACATCTTTTCCTGCAACTGCGGCCGCTGTCACTAATGCTCTAAATGCCATTACAGTGTCCTGTGTGCTAGAGAATCCCCCCTGAGAATTGCGCTGTGCTGCTATCCATTTCAGGGAAGAGCTTGCTTTGGGATCATTTACCTCTATGAGCGCAAGGGTAGCGTAAGCTGTTGTTTCAACATTCTTGCTTGAAACAGGATAAATACCGTAACCTCCGTATTCATATGGTTCCGGAATAATGTCATCGTATCCCCAGTACACGCCATTCTCATCTTCCTTTGCAAGTTCAAGAAGCATGGCTCTGGCATCATCCGCTCTCTCACTTTCGAGTTTTTCAAGAGCAAGGGTCGCTATGGCAAGGGCATATGGGTCGTCCTGATCATCGAGATTGTCCTCCAGATAGCTGCGTGCACCATCCATCACTTCAGGAGTTGCATAGCCATATTCATCGAGGGCAAGGGTAACGTAGGCTGTCAGAGCGTATGTTCCACTGACACCACCCATCATATCCTGATGGATAACAAAACCAACCTGTTCCCATGAACCGTCTGCTTTCTGATGAGAGCCAATCCAATCAGCCGCATCCCTGAGAACATTCTCGTCAATGGTTGTGAGATCTCTGGCAGCGCTAAATTGTGAAAGTACAAATGCTGAGAGCCACAGGCTTCCTTCGGGATCGCTTTCTCCGAATGCCGAAAACGACCCGTCGGAATGCATGAAGGTCAGTTCCCTCTGGTATCCGGTGGTGATGAATGTCAAAGCCTTTGCCTGCAACTCGGGGTTCTGCTGGTCTGTTGCCTTGAGATAACGCAGCACCTCAACATCCGTGGAGAACAGCATCATATTCTGCTCACCACATCCGTATGGCATACCAAGCAAATCATCGACCCCGCTTATACTCTGAGCCACAATGCTAGGGGTGAAACTCACAAGCACCTTTTCGGAATCCGGTACAATATCCTGTGGGAGAGTAGCATCCAGTTCAACACTGCCTTCCTTAAGGATACCATTGTCCACAATTTCCCTTGTGGCGCCTTCTGCTTCAACAATAATTGTCTTGCGTATTGCATCGGCTTTCTCGGTAGTCTGTCCGGTCAGTTCAACTTCCTGAACACCAACCTCTGTTGGACGGATGGTAAAACTTGCATGAGTCACACTGTTGGCATCCACACTTACCTCAAGTACATCTTCGCCTACCAGTTCAAACCAGTCAGCACCGCTCAAGGTCAGTTTAACATCCTGCGGATTGTCAAGATAATTGTACACCTGTACCTGTACAGGGAATTCTTCTCCCCTGATTACAGCATATGGGAGATCAGGATCAATAAAGAAATCCTGGAATACGGTCAGTCCGGTCTCGGATATACCGATACCCTCAGGACTGGAAGATACCGCATGCAATCTCCATGTGGTAATGGAATCCGGAGCAATCAGATCAAGATTTGTTTTGCCTGTATCGTCCGTCATGATATCAGGCATCCAAACCCATGTTTCTGGGAAGAACTGACGAACCCTCTGGACTTCTGCAAGTGGTTCGGCGCCACCATTGTCCGATTTGTCAAAATCAACCGCTGGTGCTTCCATCATAGCTTCTTCTTCCACAACTTCCATACCATCGTCCATTGCAAAAGCGGCAAATTCCTGAGCTTCCCACATATTCCTCTGGTTTTGTGGAATTTCCAGACTATCGGATGCAAGAACAATCACGCCTGCATCATCGAGAACATCATAGGCAGATTCCTGGTAACCCCATGAAGGATGTGCCTCAACCTGCGGTTCCATGAAACGAACCTCAAGTTCATCGAATACCTGCTTCAGGTTAAGTCTGCCTTCACTCAATGCAAAAACAGATTCATCAACAATTGACAATCCAATCATTGATTTGGTACCTGCGTCAAGTTGGACCAAAACATCTGCTCCGGGCTCAACTATTTCTTTATCAAAACTCGAGGACAGATCTACCTGTGAGCTAAATCTCACATCAAAGGGCAGGCTGTCGGCTGATACCTCATTGTTCGGGTTAATCATGTATGCAACTACTTTTGCAGACGGGCTCATCTGTGGGGTTACCGGAATATTGATCTGTGACTCGTCGCTTGTGGCGGAGTACACAGTCCTGCCGTTGGCAAAAACATCATAGAATACTGTTCCCTTGTTAGTTGAATAAACCTTGAAGGAAATAGTGTCACCAACTTCAGGTACACCATCGGTTACCTGACTTATGTGAAGGAAACTGGCACTTGGCGAGTAAGCTGCTGTGAGGGAGTTAAAGACATCTATTTCCTCTGAAGATGCACGAAGTTCAAGGTTGCTGGTATCTTCAGGAATATCAAATGTCAACAACGCTATACCATTAGCTGTTGTGACGGTTTCCTCCTGAGTTGTTCTATCATACCTGTCGTCATAGAAATCTGCGGAAATTGTTACCTCCTTTTCCAGAGATTGTCCTCCGGGATCCTTAGTTACTATTAGAACCTGTAAAGGCATTCCCGGCTTGATTGAATCAGATTCGGGTATCATCTGCAGTACAACCGGGTTCTGTGCAATGGTTAGCAATTCCGTTGTTTCCTCGCTGTTTCCACCTGAATCTGTCACGGTTACATTGAGCATAACGCTGCCCTGTCCACCGGCACCCAGAGTACCTGCCACATATTCCACAGGTTTAAGTTCAAATTCAACCGAGCCATCTTTGAGGTTGCCTGAGTAGGTCGCGTATTCTTCCCACTCACCCACATACCTCATGGCTTCTATCTCGACTTCACCCTCAACATCCTTGCCGAAGAAGTACTCTGCTGTAATTGTTCCTGTAATAGGATCTTCCACAAGGAACCAACTCTTTGGTGTAGATAATTCCAGATCAAATTTAGGAAGGACATATTTCTCCACCCTGATGTCCACCTCGGACATGGAAGTGCCGGATGTTGCCTTTATTTTCCATGTGCCAAGATTCAATTCGGATGCAAGAGGCAGGTCAAAGTATGCAACTCCGTATTCATTGGTAGTGAGATCATCCTTGAATATCTTCACACCTTTTGCATCGGAAATCTCCACCGTGGTATCCTGAACTAACGGGACGAGATTATTGTTCAGACAAAGCAGGCGCACGTGGATGATCTGCCCGGGTTTGTAAATCGGTTTGTCAGTCTCAATGAAAATGGGATTGTTCTGAACTACCTGTATAGTTGTAGTAAAACCTGCTTCCGCACCAACTGGCATTGCGGTGAGAGTGTAACTGCCCTCCTCAATATCAGGCACATCAAACTTTGCAACTGTGTTTCCTGAATCAGATGTTGAAGCTTTTACCAACGGCACAACCTCCCCGACTGCATCGGTAAGTGTGTATTCAACACATCTGCTGATGGATTCATCTTCAAGGAAAGCGGACATAGTTACAGAGCTTTCTCCACCTGAGAACATCATTTTTGGGACCAGCAAGAGATACTCATCCCCTGTGGAATAAGTGCCTCCCTCGTCACAGGAAAGAGCTTCATTTGCAGGAGGATAATCACCCTCCCCGTCAGGACCGATGCACCCTGCTGCGAAGATGCATGATAATATTAACAACACAAGGAAAGAACCCTGTAGAACCCCTATTGATCTCATTTTGACACTACCCGATTTGGTTATAATTTGTATTCTGTAAAGATGAGTTGAACTCAAAGAGGTATAAACTTAGCTTAAACTTCAAAACTGTTCGAAGTTATGCTTTATTCGGAATAACTGCCTTTCTGCATCAACGCATATCCCCATGCCAACAGTATATATTGGCATAATCAAATAGCGCAATCCGATATCGGTAAAATACTCTGTAACCGTCATCGGGAAGAATCCAACTCCCACCATGACCAGATCAAAGGAGAGACTAATTGCCAGCCATATGACACCAAGGAGAATCCCATCTTTCACATAGTCCGTTTGGATATTCTTAAAATATGCAACTGCAAGTGCCACTCCAGTAAAACCACCGACAAGTATCATTATTGTCTTGAAAGAAATCTCATCGACAATAAAGTTGCCACTTGCATCCACAAAAGGAAAACCTGAGAAAAAGGGTACTGCCCACAGGATCAATCCAAAAAGAATCATTTTCAGGTCTTTGTTCATTTTTCATTCCTCTTTTCAGATTACAAGTTTCTTTTTCATGAGATTTATTGAGAGCAGGAATAGGATAGCTGTCACAACAATCATCCAGACAAGGCTGAACAGAATAGAAACATCAAGGATACCAGATGCCAAGGATCGGATTACTATCACTATATGCGCAAGCGGTAGAGTTGCTAGAGCAAAGTATTGGACCGTCTGTGGCAGCAGTGAGAGGGGGAAAAACGTTCCGCTGAAGAGGAACATTGGCGTAATGAAAAGGATAGACGGATAAGTTAGTGAATTGATGTTTGGTGTGACGGCGGTAAAGCACATCGCAATGCAGGAAAACAGAAGTCCTGCAAGAAATGCAAATGGTATTATCAAAAGGGAATGCGGAAAGACTATGAGCCCGAATGCTGCCATTACAGGAAGCACTATTATGGAATTGATGACACTGCGCGTTGCACCCCAGAACAACTCTCCTGCTATCACTTCATCGATATTCAGAGGGGTTGCTATGATTGCGTCGAAGGTTTTCTGGTAATACATTCTCACGTATGATCCAAACGTGCATTCGTAAAAGCCTGCAAACATCACAGATGTGGCTATAAGTGCCGGCGCAATGAATTCCGCATAGGATATACCTTCAATATCGGTGATATAATTCCCGAGTCCGAATCCCAGTGCAAAAAGGTAGAGTATAGGTTCAACCAGCGGAGGCAAGAAATTCACTTTGAATGAACTCACGAACACATCGCGGTTGCGCAACCAGACCTTAAATGATCTTGTTGTTATGTCGGGAAGGCTGAAGTATCCCATATTTATTCCCTCAGTTTTCGGCCGGTCAGTTTCAGAAACACATCTTCCAGTGTCGCTTTTCGTGCAGTGATTTTAGCAAGAGTACATTCATTCATTAGCCTGTCTGTTATTGTCTGCGGGTGGTCGGTGTAAATCTGTATCATATTCCCAATTACTTCATACCGCTCTTCACTTGTATCGAGACAGCCTTGAATCTCCCCCGTGTTCTCAGTTTCCACAATATCGCTGCCAATATGTTCCCGAATGATATCCTCAGGAGTCCCTTCTACGAGAATCTTGCCATTGTCCATTATCACAAGCCTGTCACATAGTTGTGCAGCTTCCTCAAGATAATGAGTTGTCATTACAATGGTCGCCCCGTTTTTCTTAAGGTCTCTGAGTTTTTCCCACATGATATGCCTTGACTGCGGGTCTAACCCGACAGTAGGTTCATCGAGCATCAGGAGCTTGGGGTTATTTATGAGAGCACGGGCAAGAATCAGCCGTCTTTTCATACCTCCGGAAAGGGCATCCGTAACTGTATCTTTTTTCTCGGTAAGCTGAACAAAATCTAGTAATTCATCAATACGTTTTTCTGCTTCTGCTTTGGGAATATCGAAGTAACGTGAAAAAACATAGAGGTTTTTGTATACGGAAAAATCTGGGTCAAGGTTATTTTCCTGCGGTACAACCCCCATGAAGCTTTTTATATCGCGGTGTTTCTTGTTGACATCCATCCCGAAGACTTCGAGCTTTCCGCCATCCAGAGGTGAAACACATTGTATCATTCTCATGGTGGTTGTTTTTCCTGCACCGTTGGGACCAAGAAAACCAAAAACCTCTCCGCTGTTTACGGTAAAGCTTACATCGTCAACCGCAGCAAAGCTGTTGAAGTTCTTTTTCAGGTTTTTCGAAACGATTACTGGTTCGATAGTATACCACCACTGATTCTAATTAGTACAAGAGAAACTATTTCCCGAAATTTAACTATGTCGTTAGCTGTATCGTTAACTATATCGCAAAATTCCTCTCGAAATCTTTAACCTAGATACATAAAACAGTCGTCTTTGGAGTGGAAATGGAGGGCGTTTTCAAGGCCTACCGCGAGGATGACCTCATTGAAATGGGATCAATTGAGGACAGCGTAAACGGCACAAATGTACTTGTGGAAAGGGATGAAGTAGGAATCATAACCATCACAAATACGGACACAGATGAGGAAATCGTCAAGGAACGTGACTTCTGGTTCGCCTGGTACGCGTTCCACCCGGACACACAAGTTTACCTGCCTGAAGGCGAAGAACTCCCCCCAGCCGAGGAAGGAGATACCGCTGCAACACCCCTCGGAAGCCTGTTGATGCCTCTTGGACTACTGGCTGCTTTCCTGCTTGTGCAGAGAAGCCGGAAGTGAATCTTAATTGCCACCAACTCGGTGGCACTACTTTTATTTTTTCAGCTCTCTTTCAATACTTTTATATCTTTTACAACTGCTTTTTTCAATGATGGTTGGGAAATTGCAAGATTTTAAAGGATGGATGAATGAGCCGAGATGGGTTAACAGGATAGTATTTTACTCCATTGTTTTCACTGTAAGTTGTCTCATACCCTATCTTATTATTCTGTACTTCGATTTGTTGAGACTTGAAACCTATCCTGACAGCGCTAGGTACATGCTAAGTGCCATAGCACAAAGCCTAGCTGCTGTCATAGCATTGGTTATAACTCTAAGTCTTGTAGCAGTTCAACTAGCAGCCCAATCATATTCCTCACGAGTAATTGACCTGTACAAAAAGAATCCTGATATGTGGATATTGCTTGTAATCTATATCCTAGCCATTTTTTACAGTCTCGCTTCATTGAAACTTATTGGGGATAATTCGATACCAAATAGCATTGAGACAGAAAAGATTATTCTTGGAATGTATTTTTTTGGATTCTTTGCATTTGTTTGCTTGATACCCTATGTTTGGAACATTCTCGCATTGCTAAATCCTGTTACTTTAATTGATTTGATTGCAGAAGATATTACTAAAGAAGAATTATTAAAAACTGTAGAGAAAAAAAGTGA
>CAZHNA010000035.1:0-13845 GCA_964532775.1 uncultured Methanosarcinales archaeon | reverse complement strand
ACAAGGATATCATGGCCATCAAACTGGTTGGAAACATAGACTACCTGTATGGCCAGATATCCGGTAAAGAAGATGTATACTATCTGGGTGAATCGGCAAGCATCTCAACAACGGGTGTTGACTCACAGGTATGGCAGTACACCACATCATATTCTGCGATCTCCGGGAGATTGCTGGAGCCTTCGGACAACTATGTTGCGGTTATTGGAGACAAAGTTGCCAATGATATTTTTGACCAGCCCATAAATGTTAATCAGGTAATCACAATCAATGAGAAATCCGTACGAGTTGTAGGCATACTGGAATCCGGAGACAATGATAACGGGATAATTATGCCTATTGATGCAGCAGTTGGAATAATAGAAGATGCTGAAAATGATGTTTATGATTCCATCATTGTGGCAGTTAATGATGTCGATAATGTTGACAAAGCAGTCGAAAATATAGAGACAAAACTCATGATCTCAAGACACGTTAACGAACGTGATCAAGATTTTACTGTTACGGATTCAAAATCCCAATTAGACAGCATGTCTGAGATGATGGATTCAATGAGCCTCTTCCTTGCAGCTATTGCGGGTGTTTCCCTGATAGTAGGATCAGTAGGAATTGCAAATACAATGTTCACATCCGTGATGGAAAGGACAAAAGCCATAGGAGCCAAAAATCGGGATATACTAATGATATTCTTGTTCAACTCTGCCATGGTAGGACTTGTAGGAGGTGTTCTTGGCATTCTTTTAAGCCTTGTTTTGACATCGATGCTACCTATGCTTGGACTTACGATAATGCGCTCCTCTATGGGTTCTACTCTTTCCCTTGAGCTGATACTCATAGGCATTTCCATTGCAATCTTTGTCGGTGTTGCAGCAGGTGTTATTCCGGCATACAATGCATCAAAGATGAAACCTGTGGACTCACTAAGATACGAATAAAATCGGGAAAAGCACCTTTTGCATTTCCCATTCTTTTTTTCAATTACACTTCTAAAAACCGTTATTAGATACAATGGAAGCTTTTTACATCCTGAAGTTCTGAGCAACATTTTCGGCAACTACATCTGGCATCTTTCATACCCACTATTCCAGAGATAGAACTAATCGAAAAGCAGTCTCGATAAATAAATATTAAAGGAACTATAAGTCTTTAATATGCCTTTAATTTAATAATACCGGCATTTTTTACAAAATATAAGATTATAAACCTTTAAATCGATAATTAAAGCTTTAATCTTTCTTTTTTCACAAGTATCTTTATAAATGCAACCTCCAGAGAGGAAATTGTGTTTGGAACGGAATTCTCCACAAGGAGATTAAAGATTTCCGGCAAAGACTGAAAAAAAGAATAAGTCCACAACGGAGGAAAATGAAATGAACATCTCAAAGAAATGGATTGGATTATTCCTTGCCGGCCTTATGGTTGTTGCCATGATGCCTGCTACAGTGATGGCAGAGGAAAATGATACACCGGTAATGAAAGGAAATGTACGTATGTTAGGTGCAGGTGTTGCGCAAGTTGATGAAAAAAGACCAATGATGGGTGATAAGGTCGCCTGTGAAGAACTGGATTTTGAGACCGTACAAGAACGTCTCCTTAATTCAATCGACAATCATATCGTGAAGATCGAAGAATCCGAAAATCTGGATGATGAAGAAAAGAAAGATTTGATTGCCCTTCTTGAAGAAACAAAGATATCTATCGAGGAAGCTGAAAGTACCGAAGAATTAAGGGAAATCATGGGCGAGCTTGCGGAGGAGCTTCGTGACAGGGGATATCATCCTCTAAGAGATGCTGCTAAAAATCATCCCCGATTTGCATGGAAATGTGTCGACTTTGAAAATGCACAGGAACATGTAGTGAACTTCATAGACAACATCATTGAGAGACTTACAAATGCCGAAAACCTCGATGAGGAAATTGTTGAGGAATACACCGATAAATTTGAGGAAATAACGGACAGTGTTGAAGAAGCTGAAGACAAGGAAGAGCTTCGTGAAGTCATGAAGGAAATCCGGGAAATCCTCAAAGAACTCCGAGATGATATCAGAGATAATACCGATGAAGAATAAAACCTGAAATCCAAAAAATGCAGCAGCGATTGACTGCTGCATCCCCCTCTTTTTTCAAATTATCAACTATTATTCTGTTTCAATAAACTGTTCTTCCTCGATTAGTTCCTGCACATCGGTAGCAGAACATTTTTCATCTTCGCGATGTATATCTGAAGTGTAGGCTTTTATAAAAACGGTAATGTGAGGGGTAAAAAAGAAAGGAAAAGGAAAGCCTGTTTAGACTTTCCTACGACGACTCAGAACGATTGAAGCACCACAGATGCCTGCAACCATGAACATAGCTCCAAATCCGGGAGTTTTCTGTCCACTTTCTGTACCATTTTCTGAATCATCTGTTTCTTCACCTTCAAGGATGGAAGCATTACCTTTTCTATCTGATCCTGAACCCTGTTTTTCACCTTCATCCAGAACTACAGATGAATTTGTTGCAGTGTCATTTATCCAGTTCTGCCAACATTGCCATCCTGAGGACTTCTTTATTGATGTCTTCAGGGTCCATATTCCCCAAGGGTTCAGGTATTTCTGAAAGCAATTATAACACCCCATACATAATTGGAAAAACATGATATAAATACTGCGTGGAAAACCACAAAACAAATATAGCATCAGTAAGCCACAATATATGGTGATTTTCATGCCACGATGTGAAAACTGTGGAGAAGATACGGAAAAACTACTCACGTCCAGAAAACAACAAGTTTGCAGAAAATGCTTCCTGAAAAATGAATACAGGTTTGATCCATCATCAGGTAGTTGTTGTCAATAAACAAAAAATAGGAAATAAAAATGAGCGACGATATTGATATCGAAATTGAACTTCTTTTGCACAAAGAAATATTTGGGATCTGTAAAAGCAAAACTAACACAGAAGTTCCGAAGTGGGCAAGAGAAAAAACCTTTTTTTCTATTACAAAAACAGAAAATGAGGGCTCTAACGGTTCCACTGAAAACCTTGTTCCCGAAGCCCTTCGATCTGAAAGTGGCTGGAAATGTCTTGAATTTCAGGGACCACTGGATCTCATTGGTATGAGCCTTCTTTCAAAAATAAGCTCCACCCTTGAAAGTACCGATATTAGTATTTTCACTGTTTCCACTCACAATACCGATTACGTTTTCATAAAAGAGAATAAAACTGAAAAAGCCATCGAAGCACTGGAAGCTGAGGAAATTCAGGTTACTCGTAAGTGAAAATATAAATATTGCAGGGTGCATTCAGTTTGCCAAAAGTACCCTAATAATTTTCTTAAAACATCACTATTCTAAGAAAAAGAAAGTATTAACTGCATCCCTAAAATGGGATGCAGTTCGGGGTGGTGGTAGTGTTGTTTAGTGTGTTTTTATGTATTCAATCATTTTTGGCGTCAGCAGAGGAATAATCTGCGGAAGCATGTTAGGCATCAGATTACCCATGGCCTCTGGCATGAGATCAGGCATCTGTTCTCTTAGGTCATCGGACATATGAACACGTCTTCCAACCGCTTCAAGCATATCCGGCATGACCTTAGGCATTATGGATGGTAGAAGCCTTGGCATCATGATCGGCATCATTGGCTTCATCATAATATCCATACCGGGCACATATTTTACCATCTTCATCATACCTTTTAGAGGAGCTGGCATTGCATCCATCATCTGAGGGAGGAGTTCCACCATCAGATCGGTCATGTTCTCTGGCTTAAGCAGATGAATCATCTGATCAAAGGTCACCCAAGCTGCTAGTGCAGCATTTGTGGTGTCAGGAATATCATACCCCATACTACGGGCAACGGTTGCTGAAAGATCCTGCACTTCTACCGGACTGCCACTTTTCTCAGCAGCAATTCTTAGCTGCACCTGACAACATGGACATGCTGCAACCATAAGATCAGCACCTGCTTCTTCAGCTTCTTTGAGTCTTATGTCTCCAACAACTCCTGCAACCTCCGGATCAGCAACAAGTGTCAACACTGAACCACAGCAATGACCGTTCTCCCTGTTGTGCTCCATCTCACGGAAATCAACTCCCGGAACTGATTTGATAAGATCTCTTGGTGGTTCGTAGATTCCACCTGCACGACCCATGTGACATGAATCATGAATCGTAACTACCCTATCCAGTGGTTTTACGAATTTCTCAGACAAGACATCGAGCTTGTCCTGAAGCACCTGCGAATAGTGTTTTGCCTCGAAATCATATTCGATGCCGAGCTTTTCTGCCCACTGGCGATAAAAAGTATCCCAGACCAACCAGCATGCCGGACAGGAAGTAACAACGGTCTTAACACCTTTCTTCCTCATGTTCTCAATGTTCATTCGCATGATCTTCTCGAAAACATCCCACTTACCGGCTGCAAGCATAGGAATACCACAACATGATTCTTCCTTACCGAGATATGTAATATCCATTCCTGCATCCGTCAGCAGTCTAACAGATGCTTCTGCAATATCTTTCTCCACAAATGAAGCAGTACACCCTGCAAAGTAAGCATATTCTGCTTTGTCTTTGATCTTTGGTTTAAGATCCTCAGGCATCCAGTCTTCCCTTTTCTTCAGGTACTCTCCCCATATGTTCCTCTCTTTGAGCAGACTTGAAGCCATGATCTCAAACGGTGGAATGGTCATCATACCACGGTTCTCGACCAGTTCGTTCCTCATGGTCATCCAGGAATCGTTGATTGGAAGATCAAGCTGGCATCTGTAATCACAAAGCTCACATGTAGTACATGCAAGGAAAGTGTCAACCTGCTCCTGTACCATTTTGTCCCTGCCGGCAAGATATTCTTTGATAAAGAACCATTTGCCTCTAGGGGATTGGGATTCCCAACCACGACCGTAATACTGGTCGCACTGGTTTACACAATAACCACACTGTGCACAGGTGTAAGCATGGGAAATTACATCTGCAGGAATACCCTTTTTCGACTTGAATTTTGTATCACCCACACCAGACAAATTACCTACAATACGCATTATAGGTTCAAATGTCTTGGACATGGAAATCGCAGTGTTGAAAGCTCCACGTCCTGTAAGTGTTTCAGGATTCATGATATCCTTGGGGTCATACTTTTTCTTAAGCTCCATGAGCTTCTTGAAGTGATCACCATATACCTTTGGAGCATCTTTTGCGAAATACAGACCTGTAGCATACATCCTTCCACTATTTGCCTCTGCAATACGGAGGATACTAAGAGCCAGCGGGAAAGCCATATTGAATTTGAATGATGTCTCAGAATGTGGAATAAAACAGAGAAGGATAACTTCATCCTCCTTCGTAACCATCCCTTCCATAAGAACAGGTAATGAAACAGCTTTTTCTATTTCGGAAATTACCTTGCCCAGTTTGTCGGCTGGAATGACGACTTCTGCGGGGATAAACGAAGGACCAAGTCTCTTGACTTTCATTGACCGGAACCATTCGCCAGTTTCATGCTCTCCGACTTCCTCGGGAAGGATTGTTCCACCAGCCTCAACAATTGCATCTTCAAGTCCGACGATGGTACGTGAAGCGGGGTAGAAGAAATTACATATATAGGTTTCAGGAAGTTCCGGCTTATCTTCAGAAACAGGCTCACCATGGTGCAATCTTGCAGGAGCCTTATTTTTTAAATCCGAAAATTCAGGATTAATAAATGCAATAGACCAAAGTGGTATTTTTCGCTCACCTACAAGTTTGATGGCTTTCTGCATGGAAGAAGCATCAGGGAAACTTGCGGAAACAGCCACTGTCTTTTCATGATTTCTAATCTTGAGTTTTACCTGAGTGATGATCCCGAGACTGCCGTAATTGGCAACAATATCGGATAGCTCATCGCCTGCAAATTCTTTGATTTCACCATTTGGGAATACAACCCTTGCACTCAGGATTGTATCTTGTGACCAACCATACTCATAGCTTCCATAGCCAACGCCGTTCTGGGCAACCCAGCCGCCAACGGTAGCAGCAGGAGCACTTGAAGGCATTGAACAGACAGAAAACCCGCGGTGGTTTAATCTCTGCTCAAGAAGCTCCCAGACAATTCCGGCTCCAACGGTTGCTTCCATTGCATCGTTATCGACATTATAAATTGTATCAAGGAGACCAACGTCTGCAATAATTCCGCCCTTTGTAGGAATTACGCCTCCATACCCGGAAGTCGCCCCAGCCCTCGGGACAACAGGAATTGAGTACTTTGAAGCAAAATCAAGCAGTTTTACTACATCATCTTCATCCTTCAATTTTACAATAGCAGCAGGTTCCGCTTTCCCGAGAAACTTGCGCACCATTGAAGGAAGAGCACCTACATCATGGTTGTAGAAATGACGCTCCCTTTTAGAAACATTTACACGCTCTCCGAATATATCTGAGAGCTTGTTTTTCTGATTTTCAGACAACTCAAAAACACTTTGTGACATGGACACCCTCCAGAGTAAACTAACTACTTGTTATGATATGTCACAAATTGTATTTAACGGTTGTGGGACAACTACACAAAACCATTTCTACACACTGTTAACTAGTAATACCCAATAGATATTTATAGAATTTAGTGTTACGAACATGCATAAACATAACATTTAATTTTCTATCTTTGCATAAATCCACTACATAATATCCGAGGAATCCAATGAAGAATTTTTCAGCAATATTTGCACTTGCAATCGTTTTCATAATGGTTTTGACAACTTGCGGATGTCTTTCCAGTGATGATCAAACAGAAAACGGAACCCAAAATGAGAAAACAGAAATGCGAGTCATAACCGACGCTTATGGGAGACAGGTGGAAATTCCTGAAAAAATAAACTACACGATTTGCATTGGATCAGGAAGTCTCCGGTATCTTTGCTATCTGGGAGAGCAAAGTACAATTGTCGGCGTGGAAGATATCGAACAAAGGGAAGAAGAGATTGAAAATCCGCTGCGACCCTACAGAATTGCAAATCCCCAGTTTGGGAACAAGGAAGACTATCCATTTATAGGTGCTTTTAGGGGAAATTATGATGCTGAATCAATCCTGATCCTTGATCCGGCACCTGAAGTTATTTTTCTCACATATTCCAGTGCAGAGGGTGCAGACAAACTTTCAAGTGATGTCGGAGGAATTCCGGTAATTGGAATGAATTACGGAGATACCGGAGAAAAGTTTGAGGATATGAAATTTTCCCTCACTATTATGGGAGAGGTGATGGGAAATGAAGAAAGGCCAGAGGAAGTTATTGAGTTCTTTGAAACTGAAATTGAAGACATAAACAACAGGATCAATGGCGAGGAAACTCTTAACCTCTACATTGCCGGGGTGGCTCACAGGGGGTCTCATGGAATATTATCGACACAGCCCAACTACCCGCCTTTTGAATACATAAGCGGAAACAATGTAGCTACCAGTATTTCACTAACCGGCGACTGGGAAGGCTATCAGGTAAGTGATGATGCGCTTTTCCAATGGGACATAGAACCTGGAATTGACTACATATTTGTGGATCTGTCAACCTATGATTTCTCAGAAAACGGGAATACCCATACCAACGAAAAATACGGGATTGCAGCGTTCGGAAACAAAGGAGTTTACAAAAATCTTGGTGCAGTCGAATCCGGAAATATCTACGGCGTAATGCCATACAACTGGTATACGACCAATCATGGAAATGTGTTAGCGGATGCCTGGTATATTGGCAAACAGGTTTATCCGGAAAAATTCAACGACATTGACCCTGAAAGCAAAGCCAACGAAATATACAGTTTCCTTTATGCGGATTGTCCGATAAACGAAGGAATATATAATACGATGGCAGAAAACTTCGGCCATAGTTTCGGCAAGATCGAAGTTGAATAAAAACAACTGGAGAAAGCCGAATGGATTTTTATAAAGCGAGCAGTGCTGAAGAAAAGAAAGGATACTACCATGATTACCAGCAGTACATCGGAAGAAAAATTTCATTCATGCTGCTTTCATTAGCCCTTCTCATTGCACTTTTCCTCTATTCCCTTTCCGTCGGGAATGCCGAACTCACCATAACAGAGATAATTAATACAATCATTGGATTTGAAACCGAAAACAAACATACCCCACACATAATCTGGGAATTGCGCATACCAAGAGCAATAGCTGCTATTGTCGCTGGCATTGCACTTTCGGTGTCCGGAGTTGTTCTCCAGTCCATTCTCCGGAATCCACTGGGATCCCCTTATACCTTGGGAATTTCACATGCAGCAGCTTTTGGGGCAACATTTGCGATTCTTGCATCCGGCAGAGGATGGATGGAATGGCTTTTCGGAATTCCTTACATCGTCACAATATTTGCATTTGCGTTTTCACTAATATCCACATTGACGATTCTCGCAATCGCAAAATACCGGAATGCAACACCGGAAGTTCTCATACTTACAGGAGTAGCACTGAGTTCTCTCCTTACTGCTGCCACTATGCTACTCCAGTATTTTGCCGATGATACCGAATTGCCGGAAATCATATTCTGGACATTTGGTGACCTTGGAAGAGCGTACTGGGAAAGCATCTGGATTATGACAATTATCACAATCCTTTCAACGGCTTACTTTCTCTACAATCGCTGGAATTATACCGCAATTGATGCCGGTGACGAGACCGCAAAGGGACTCGGCGTAAATGTTGAGAGAGTACGCCTTGTGGGAATGTTAGTGGCGTCCCTCACAACCGCAGCAGAGGTTTCGTTCCTCGGCATAATCGGATTTGTCGGACTGGTTTGTCCGCACATTGCCCGCAAGTTTGTTGGAGATGACCAGAGATTCCTCATTCCTGCTTCATGTGTAATCGGGGCTGTTCTATTGCTGGCATCAGACATTGTTGCCAGAATAATAATAACCCCGTATGTTCTGCCAGTAGGAATTATTACTGCATTTATGGGAGCCCCACTCTTCCTTTACCTGCTTGTTAGGGGGTGCAAAAACTAATGCTAAAAGTAAAAGAACTCAGGTTTGACTACAGGAAGCGAGAGGTTCTCAGGGAGATTAAATTTGAATTAAAGCCTGGCGAAGTCCTGACAATACTGGGCCCAAACGGAGTTGGAAAAACCACCCTTCTACGTTGTATTAATACAATTCTGCCTCCAAAATCAGGAACAATACTTGTGGAGGGAGAAAATATACTCAGGCTTCCCCGTACAGAAGTAGCAAAACGACTGGGATATGTACCCCAGCACACAGCACCCGGCAGACTCACAGCTTATGATGCAATTCTTCTGGGAAGAAAGCCCCACATCCAGTGGGGATTGAGAGAAAATGACATAGAGATAGCCAAAAGAGTAATTGAGGAAATGGGACTCGAAAATCTTGCAATGCGTTTTATTGATGAAATGAGTGGCGGAGAACTGCAAAAAGTTAGCCTTGCACGCGCCCTTGTTCAGGAACCGAGAATACTATTGCTGGATGAACCCACTAGCAATCTGGATCTGAAAAACCAATTGTCAATTCTCAAAACCGTTGCAGATATAACCAAAAAGGAAAATGTTTCTGCCATCACAACGATGCATGACATTAACCTTGCTCTTCGTTTCTCAGATAGATATGTACTCATCAAGGACGGAGAAGTATTTGCGCATGGAAAGGAGGAAGTAATAACTCCGGAAAATATCGAAGCGGTTTACGGAGTAAACGTAATGCTGGGAGAAATTGGAGGCCACAAAATCGTGGTGCCAGTATAATGACAGTTTGCAAAGCTTATTTATTGGTTGAAAAGCTCTAAAAGCTTCAAAGACTACTTAAGTAACACAAGGATAATCAGGAGATTTACAATGGCAATCCATCCCATAGAATTCCGTTACGGCACCGAGGAAATGAAGCAGGTCTGGAGTGAAGATAACAGACTTAGGTGTGTTTTAAAAGCAGAAGCTGCACTGGCAAAAGCTGAAGCTGATGTCGGGCTTATCCCGGAAGATGCTGCAAAAATGATCGAGGAAGGAATTGCAAAGGTCGATATCGAACGGGTTAAGGAAATCGAAGACGAAATCCACCACGATATGATGGCTATCGTTCTTGCAGTATCCGAGAAATGCGAAGATGAAGCTGCCAAATGGGTACACTTCGGAGCAACTTCCAATGATATGCTTGATACAGCAACCGGCTTGCAGCTCAAAGATGCCATTGAAGTTCTCGAACCCAAAATGAAAGAGTTACTTGCAGTACTTGTCAGGCAAGGAGAAGATCACAAACACACAGTCTGTGCCGGAAGAACACACGGACAGATTGGCGTCCCTACAACCTACGGACTTCGCTTTGCAATCTGGGCTTCTGAAGTCGGAAGGCATATTGAAAGGCTGGACCAACTCAAGCCTCGTGTAAATGTAGGACAAATGACAGGTGCAGTGGGAACTCAGGCAGCTTTCGGACCAAAAGGCATGGAAATCCAGAAGAAAGCAATGGAATACCTTGAGCTTGGAAGTGTTGACGTTTCCAACCAGATTATCCAGAGAGACAGGCATGCTGAATTCGTCATGTGGATGGCAACTGTGGTCACCACACTTGACAAAATTGGTGTTGAATTGCGCACCCTCCAGAGAAGTGAACTTGCTGAAGTTGAAGAAAGCTTTGGAAAGAAGCAAGTCGGATCATCCACAATGCCACACAAACGCAACCCGATTAAATCCGAACAGATCTGCGGTCTTGCACGAATTGTCCGTTCAATGATTGAACCGGAACTTTTGAACAACACGCTCTGGGACGAACGTGACCTTACCAATTCATCCTGCGAAAGAGTAGTATTCCCTGAAAGCTGCATCCTCACAGATCACATCATCAAACTCGGAATTCGTGTACTGGACAACCTGAAATTCTACCCCGAAAACATAAAACGTAACCTTGATCTTCTCAAAGGACTCAACATGGGCGAAGCTGTCATGATTGAGCTTGCAAAGAGAGGAGTCGGAAGACAGGATGCACACGAAATTGTGCGAAGTGCTGCTATGAAAGCACACGAAGACGGAAAACACCTCCAGGAAACACTCCTTGAAAATGAAGCTGTGAAAGGTGTGTTGACAGAAAGCGAAATTGAAGCTCTTGTTGATCCATACAAATACATTGGCACAGCTGTTGAACAGGTTGATGCAGTTAATGCTAAACTGAAAAAATTATACCTTTAATTAAGGAGTTGACTACTAATGGAAATCGAAGATGCAGTGAAATTCCACGGACATATGTGTCCGGGTCTTGCAATCGGATTCAGGGTTGCAAAACTGGCAGAGGAACATTTTGGCACGCGTTCAAAAGATGAGGAACTTGTAGCAATTGTAGAAAACAAGTCATGTTCAGTAGATGCTATACAGGTAGTCAACAGTTGCACTTTCGGAAAAGGCAATCTCATTTTCCGGGATTTCGGAAAACATGTTTATACATTCTTCAAACGTGGCGATGAAAAAGCACTTCGTATTTCCCTGAGACAGGAAGTTTTTGAGAGAGGCAACAACGGGAACGATCTGTTCAAAAAGGTTCGTTCCGGAACCGCTACTTCCGAAGAAATGGCTGAGTACAAGAAGGAGCGCGAAGAAAATATCAAAATGATAATGGAGGCTCCCGCAGATGAACTCTTTAAGATTAAAGAGATAAAAGCTGAGCCACCTCAGAAAGCAGTAATTTTCCAGACCCTAACGTGCAGCGAATGTGGAGAAGGCATAATGGAAAGCCGTGCACGTGTTGCACACGGCGAATATTTCTGTCTTCCTTGCTTTGAGAAATACGACGTTTGAAATCAGGATTGGCTATTCTGCCTTTCCATTTCTTTTTCTTCCCTGATTATTTTGCACAGGGTTTCCTTGTATTCCACCTGAGTCCTAAATCTAGCAACATCGGGAGTCGGTTCATTGCGAACCTGCTTGTCCATAATGTCACCAAGGTATTCAAGATCATTTTTGATGTTTTCACAATGAATTTTCTGTATCATACAATCCCTCTTACCCAAAAGAATGGGTGCACATAATCATTATAGAAAGCGTAAACGATAAGCTTTACGCTAACATTATTCATGAATCAACCGATGAAGGAATTCACCCGTATAGGAGCCATCTGCTTTTGCCACCGTCTCAGGAGTGCCTTCTGCAATAACCAGCCCACCGCGATCCCCACCTTCGGGGCCCAGATCAATTATCCAGTCGGCAACCTTGATGACATCGAGATTGTGCTCGATAACTATGACGGTGTTTCCGGCATCAACAAGACGCTGGAGAACCTCAAGCAACTTATTTACATCAGCAAAATGCAATCCGGTAGTAGGTTCATCAAGAATGTACACGGTTTTACCGGTGGATTTCTTACTAAGTTCCGTTGCAAGTTTAACCCTCTGTGCTTCACCGCCTGAGAGAGTTGTGGATGACTGGCCAAGTTTGATATAACCCAGACCGACATCAAATAGAGTCTGCAATTTCCGGCTAATCTTGGGAACGTTTTCGAAAAATGTCAGAGCTTCCTCAACTGTCATATCAAGGACTTCGGCTATGTTCTTGTCTTTGAAAGTAACTTCAAGAGTTTCCCTGTTGTATCTTTTTCCGTGACAGACTTCACAGGGAACATACACATCCGGAAGGAAATGCATCTCAATTGTTATTGTTCCGTCACCACTACAAGTCTCACATCTGCCACCTTTTACATTGAAACTGAACCTGCCGGGTTTATATCCCCGGGTTTTGGAGAGTTTTGTCTGGGCAAAAAGTTCCCTGATTGGAGTGAAGAGATTAGTATAAGTTGCAGGATTGGAACGGGGAGTTCTTCCTATTGGAGACTGATCGATTGTGATAACTTTATCAACAGATTCCAGTCCTTCAATATAATGGTATTTCCCGGGACGTTGCCGTGCACGGTTGAGCTTCTGAGCAAGCACCTTGTTCAGGGTTTCATTAATGAGTGTACTTTTGCCTGATCCTGAAACCCCAGTTACACAAACCATAACTCCAATTGGGAATTCCACATCAATCGATTTCAGGTTGTTTTCAGCAGCACCGACAAGCCGTATGAATCCTTGTGGAGAGCGTCTCTTTTTTGGGATTTCAATTTCAACCTTTCGACTAAGATACTGACCTGTCGTGGAATGAGGATCAGCCATTATATCAAGAGGCGAACCTTCTGAAACAATCTCACCGCCGTGAATACCTGCGCCCGGACCCATATCTACCACATGATCCGCATTCATGATGGTTTCTTCATCGTGCTCTACAACAAGCACGGTGTTTCCGATATCTCTCAAGTGTTTGAGAGTGTTGATAAGCCGTAAATTATCACGTTGGTGCAATCCTATGCTGGGTTCGTCAAGAATATACAAAACACCCATGAGACTGGAACCGATCTGGGTTGCAAGCCTGATACGCTGAGCTTCCCCACCTGAAAGAGTTGCAGCCGAGCGGTTGAGAGAAAGGTAGTCAAGCCCTACATCTACAAGAAATCCCAGACGGGCTTTGATTTCCTTGAGGATCAACCTCGCAATTGTGTATTCCCGATGCCCGAGATTCTTTTCGAGTTTTTCAAAGAAGCGTAGTGCTTCTTCAATGGACATCCGCGTGACTTCGATAATATTGCTATCAGCTATAAGAACTGCAAGTGTGGCTGGTTTGAGCCTGTCCCCACCACACGCATGACAGGGATTAGTGCTGATGTATTTGCGCATTTTATCTTTAGTGGCCTCAGATTCCGTCTTTTCATTAACGCGCGAAAGATTGTGAATTACACCTTTGAAATGGCCGGTGTGTTTCCAGATACCACCGTTCTTCCCTACATGAACCAGAGGTATTTTGGCAGAAGTACCATTCAAAATCATATGCTGGTATTCGGGTTTTAGATCCTCAAACGGATCATCCATTG
>CAZHNA010000034.1:0-13867 GCA_964532775.1 uncultured Methanosarcinales archaeon | reverse complement strand
AACTGTAAGATTAGTCAATTATATATAAGTATTTCTAAATCGATCGTGGTTTTTCAATGTTCACATACGTGAAAGGATATTCCTCTTTTGAACAGTTCTTTTTCGATTTCTTCAAAAAAAACACCTTTGCCTTTCACATGCAAGTGTGTAAACTCCGAAACCTTGCCAGCTGGCCCTCCCACAGTCGTACATTCAACCGCACAAGAAGGACTTTTCTTAACGCCCACAATTTTGATTTCCATTCCTTTTCCGTATAATTCCTCAATCATATCCGCAAAAGGTATGAAAAGATCATGGCAGAAGCGCCTGTATGAAGCATGTTGCAATTGATCCTTCGTGATTTCCCTCCGGTTTGCACCAAAGAAAATCAGTTCAGGACATGGCAATTGCATGACATTTGTATTTCCAATGTTAATCCGCGGAGGATATTTAATTCCTACAAGCCTTGAAGAAGGGTTCAGAAGGCAATGCGATACAACCATCAAAGTGTGTTTCTCTGACTCCATTATCATACCTTTTACAACATTTTTATAGCATAAGAGCCCATTGAGGACAAGAATCCCATTAGTTTGAAGAGGGATATAATATCACCGCACTCAACCGGAGAGATTTTTCAAATGGAAAGTATAAGCCTGACGCTGAGAAAAGGCTTCCAGACATGGACTCATAACCTTAACATCTGCATCCCTTTTTTCCTGAATGTCTTCCTTGGGATGTTTGTTATTTTTGGTGCTTTTGCAATTGCAATAGCACTTCTGGTTATTCCCGGAAATCCATCACTTATGGAAAATCCAGATGCAATCAAACCGGGGATGGTGTTGGAGATACTTAGTACTTCACTTTATGACAACTTTTTCCTGGCAGGAGCCATCATTCTGGGTTCAGCAATTATTCTAACAGTTATTGGGTCTTATTTTGAAGCTGGAGCCATAGGGATGGCAAACAGAGCTTCTGAAAAAGGGACCGCTACAATCGGAGACATGTTCACATATGGAAAAGAGAATTTTGTAAACCTGTTCCTTATTAAATTCATACTTCTGTTAATAATGCTCGCCGGAATTATCTTTGTAGTTCCGGGCATACTTACAATCGGTAATTTTGAAACATTCTTGCTGAATCCAGAGGAAGCCATTTCAGGGGCATTCATACTGGTATTGGGAATGCTCTTATGGACGATCTACATAATGGTCGTTGAGTTGATTTTTACGTATTCTGAATACGCAGTTGTTGTCGAAAAACTAGATCCTGTTGGTGCTTTGGAAAAAGGATTTAGCGTATTTATGCAAAACAAACTTGATACATTTCTTCTCTGGCTCTTCATAATAAGCATGTCAATTATTATTGCAATAATCGGGCAGACACTGGGAACAGTTGAGATCCTTGGCACACTGTGGTCTTTTGCAGACTTTGTGATTTCCTTTGCTGTAGTACAACCGCTTATCACCATATGGTGGACACGAATGTTCCTGCGAAGAACCGGGCAAGAAGTCTACGACATAGACGACTATCTGAAATACCCATAAATTATTCTTTTCCGAGCAAACGACATGCCTGACAAACTTCCGAGCTGCAAGCTTGACCACATATTCGACACTGGATAATCTCTGCTTCCGGCATATCATGAGCCAGCACTTTGACCATTTTGTCAAAACCCCGAAGAAGAGAATATTTTGTGCCGGGATGCTTGGATTCAAAACCATTGAGCATATCACGCACTTCCCCACGCAATGCTTCATGAGCATAAGGACAAATTTCAAAGTCAACCGGAATATCGTTTACAAGAGCATAAAGTGCAACTTCTTTTTCGGGAATTTTACGCAGGGGTTTGGCCCTGAGAACCATGCCTTCGATTTCACGAGGCGGATCTAGCCGAACCATTCTATCCACATCCCCGGCGAGATGATTCATTAAGATGGTCTGTGCTTCATCATCCAGATTATGACCTGTTATAAGTCTGTTCGCACCGATTTCCAGTGCAACTTTGTTCAAAATTGATTTTCGCAGAACACCACAATAGCTGCAAGCCCCAAGAACACGTTTTTTTGCTGCGATATCATCGAGACTGGTTTCATATTCTCCCTCAAAGGAGCGAATAATATGTGTTATTCCCAAACTTGCAGCAAGTTCTTTTGCATACTCAAGAGAATGCTCCCTGTATCCCTTAATTCCTTCATCAACACTTATTGCCACCATCGTAAGATCCCGGCGTTCACGGAAGATCTTATGGAGCACATAGAGAACCACACAACTGTCTTTTCCACCACTTAATGCAATGGCAAGCGTTTCATTTTTCCCAATATTGAAATGCTTGCGTATTGTGAGCTTGACCTTACGTTCCACATCCTCAATGAAATGTTTGCGACACAGGTGCATCCCCGAATATTTCTGGAAAATAATAGCATCTGCATTGCATTTCATGCACTTTTTCGTGGATTGGGACATTAAATTATTCCATTGGAGTTCTGGTATAAATCAATAACCTTGATCTAGCTGGAAGCGTGTACAAAAAAGCTAGAAGTTGTAAATATTTGATAATTGAAAACAAGTACATCTGGAATTAATATCATTATCACGTAATTAAATACACCACTCCGTAATTATATATATATAATTGACTCTTGTTACTTTACAATGTGGGGCTCCGAAGTACTCAAACAGGAGAGTCCCACATTGACCCGTAGGCAAGGCTAAGTTTGTTCTTTCTTAGTTTTAAAACTTGTCTTGCCTTTGGAGAAAATGAACGAAACAAAAGAAATGTTGAACTTAGCAAATAAAAGAACGATGGCATTATCAGTAATTTTTACAATAATGCTGTTTACTGGATTAGCAAGTGCTGAAACCTACGTATTGGCTGAAGATAAACTCCATCTTGTAACGGAATTACAGGGTACCGACATTACGTACGGAGAATTCATACAGGAACTTTTTCCTGAAGCATACGATAAATCCCCCAGTCCTGCTAAAGCAATGTTATATGATACAAAAATGAAATGGCATTCTGAAGAGACAAAATCTGAAGAAACCATTACATCTTATGATAAAACAAATACAAAATCTATCCCATGGGGAATGCACTCAATTTCCGAGATTTCCGCATCTGGCTCGGACGCTGAGTTCAGTTCATCACAGAACATATTTTTCCCAAGCGGTGCTAAAGCCTCCACCATGGAAGTTGTAACCATGCTATATAAGTATAATACAGAGGACCCACTTGCAACCGTACTTGAAACCGGAACAAATGTGAATAAATTAGAGGCAGAAGATAGCTTTACGGTCACAACTTCAGGATCTTACAAAACAAAAGGTATGCATGCCGTTACTTGGCCACCAGGATATTGGCCACAGTATGGATATACAGAGACAGAGTCTTCTTGGAAGTATATAAGTTCTTAAAGTTTATCATTTGGAAGGTAAACATTGCCTTCCACCTTTTATTTTTGTCAAAATAATCTAGGAAGTGGATTTATAGGTACAATCATATTTTCATTCCCACCAAATTTTGGAATTACGATCTTTACTTTACTAGCATTTCTTGTTTTAACAGTTCTTTCGATCAGAATCATAGCTAAGAAAAGGAAATGGAAAATAAGTCTAACCTATTGGATAGCCATTGTTATTTTTGTATCCATGAGTTTCTGCATCATTCTACTATTGATGTTCGGTTGATTCGATTATTGTAGTTATAGAAAGCACTACCAAACATGTATGAAGACATAACAATCACATACCTAATCATTTCCATAATCATTGGCTATTTACTTGGAGTGATATCCGGCCTTATTCCAGGAATACACACCAACAACTTTGCACTCCTTCTTCTGTCACTATCTCCTGTTTTCATCGATTATGGCATATCACCTATTTACATAGCAATAGCAATTCTGTCCAACTCAATTTCACACACGTTTCACGATATAATTCCAGCAATATTTCTTGGTGCGCCGAATGATGATGTAGCACTGGCAGTACTGCCGGGACATCGGCTGCTTCTGGATGGTTACGGTGCAGAAGCAGTCAGGCTTTCAGCCCTTGGAAGCGCAGGCTCTGTCGTGTTTTCTCTCATTCTTGCCGTTCCCCTTATTTTCTTCTTTGCAAACAACTACTCATTAATTCAGGAAAATATGGCAGCGATACTCATCTTGATATCACTTTTGCTAATTATCACCGAAAAAGGAGAAAGTGTACCAGGACAGGGTTCTTTGGTTCATCTTCGTTACCGTTTTTATGCACTATTCATTTTTCTCATGAGCGGATGCTTAGGATACATCGCTTTCAGGACAGAATACCTTGCAAAACCCATCATTGAACTCGGTGAACCTACCGTCCTGCTACCCCTCCTTAGCGGCCTCTTCGGAGCATCACAGTTAATCATAAGCATGATGTCGGATGCTCATGTTCCCACCAAGAATATTTCACAGATGGAACTTCCATCTAAAAATATTGTACGGGGAATTTTTACAGGGAGTCTTGCAGGTTCCCTTGTAGCATGGTTGCCCGGAGTTTCATCATCTACTGCTACCGTGATGACCCGACTTTTGATACCGGACAACTTTTCTGATGGACAAGATGACGATCAGATACTCGAAAAAGCAAAGGAGTTCATCGTCTCGGTTTCAGGTGTAAATACCAGCAATGCGATCTTTGGATTATTTGCCCTTGCAATAATTGAAAAAACAAGGAGTGGAGCAATGGTTGCAGTAAACAATCTTCTCACAGATACAGGGATTAGCAACACGTTCATACTTATGTGTATTATTGCGATTTTGATAGCTTCACTATTTTCCTATTTCTCAACCATTGTGATAGGAAATAACATCCATGTGGTACTTACAAGAATCAAATACACACAAATATGCAAGGGAGTTCTGGCATTCCTTTGTGTAATTGTGATATTGTTAACAGGGATTTACGGACTCCTGCTTTTTGTAATCGCGACTACCATTGGCATGCTGGCTCCGTTTATGAAAGTAAGGCGTGCTCATGCAATGGGAGTTATTCTGCTGCCTGTAATCCTTTATTTTCTGTAATTCACTCATCTATGCTAAGTGCATCCTGTGGACAATCAAGAACACATTTAAAGCAGCTTATGCAGGAGTGATCCTAACCATATCTGCTGTAGAGACTTCAATCCACATCGGGCAAACCCTGTCACATATGCCACATGAATTGCAGAGTGATTCCTCTCGTTTGATTTTTCTGATTTTGACCAGATTCACCAGAGACGCTGCTGCACCATCTTTGCAAAAATATCTGCATGCTGCCCTGTCAACGAAAAAGGAAAGAAGAATAGAAAATACCATTATCGCGAGGAGTCCGTCCACTATGGCAGCTTCCACAGATGCGCCAAGAATCTCAAATTCATAAATAATTACAGTTGCCAATACGAAAAGCAGGAGAATATACCGGATGTATCTCAATTTATCATGCACTTTTCTGGAGATCAGCCGATTATATCGTTTGCCGAGAAATTTTCTCCCAAGTATACCGGCGAGATTCTGGAACATTCCCCTCGGACACATCCAGCCGCAATAAGCCGGACCTACCAGTAGTGCAAGAGGAACGGTCAAGAGAATAACAAATATTGTAGATTCTCGTCCGAAATAAACAAAGATTGAAAGCCCAATTAATTGGAATATAAACCTGTAGACTTCAAGCCTTTTTACGTTTTTCAGTTTTGAAGTGATGCTTTCACTTTGTTCCAATAGACATAGCCATCCTTTGTTATTCAGGAATCATCACGCAACAACTGAAGCAATACATGGCTGGTATATAATTCATCAAGTTGCAAATAATATACTATGTATATGGCGGGGAAATCAAGGTGAAAGCCTTTCAGGCTAATTGATAGGAATCAGACCACGAAGCTAAATTAACCGAATTCAGTCTTTTTTAGATTCACTGAAATCTTTGATCATCCTGAGCATTGTTTCCTTTATTTCAATGAAGGAACCAATGTTCTCCACTTCGGCATCCAGAGGTGCTTTCCCTTCGAAGTCTGCGTTCATAAGATCAGTAGAGAATGGGATCTCACCAAGCACAGGAATACCCATTTCCGCCAGTTTTGGTTTTACATCTGAAGAAGTGCCCTTGTTAACCACAGCAGCCAGGTGTTTTACTCCAACCTCTCCGGCAAGTTTCTTTATGCGCTCAGCAGTTTCAATGGATCTCATACCAGGTTCTACAACCACAATCATCAGGTCGATGCCTTTTGTAGTACCTCTACCAAGGTGTTCAATCCCGGCTTCCATATCCATGATTACAGCACTGCTATCCTTGAGAACAACATGACGAAGAAGCGCACGCAGGAACGAAGATGCAGGACACATGCAGCCACTTCCACCCCGCTCAACGGTCCCCATCACAAGCATCTTAACGCCATCAGGACCCACAACACCGAACTTTTCAACTACATCATCGACCTTGGGATTATATTTGAACATCCCACCGGGCTCTCCTGCCCTTTCCTCGATGAGTTCCTTGTATTCAGTAAGGGGACGAGGTGGCTTTGCAATTCCAAGAGATGAAGCAAGGTTCATGTCAGGATCCGCATCTATGGCAAGTACGTCATAACCGTCTCTGGCGAGCAGCCGGGACATAACACCGGAAAACGTGGTTTTGCCCACACCACCTTTTCCTGTAATTGCAATTTTGATCATTAATTCAATTTAGACTTTTGTTTGTATATAGGTTACCCGGAAGCAGCGGTTTCGGGAGATTTACGATTTTATCGATTCAAAAGAAACAGACTATCTGCAGCATAAAAGGTGAATATTACGAGTGCAGTATCTCCACAGCATAAACTATAACAGATATATCGTAAATCAATCAAAAAATTCAGTAGATATAGAATAGATTTCTATGCATAAATAGTTCCCCTTGCTCCGGCCTTACCTATTTGTATAAGGTGATAGATTTGCCAAAAATCCAAGAATCAAAAAATAGATTGTCAATTACAATTCCAAAGAGTATTGCGGATCTCAAAGGCTGGAAAAAGGGAACTGAATTAAAGTTTGTTGAAAGGAATGGTTATGTGTGTCTGGTTGAAGAGTGAAAAGTAAAAATCACGCCTTATGCTATGTGTTTCTGCCTATTTCGAATACATTTAGTGCGCATCACGTGGTTAGAAAAACGATAGCATGATACTAAACGAATGAAGGTTTTAGAGGGTTTGAATCTTACCGCCCGCACAACATTTCGGGGATATATACAACGCTAAAAAAGTGTACGGAGTTGTGTGCCCATTGTACATAACTTCAATTCAAACATCTAAGAAAAGTCAATTTTTTTGTACGCTAGATTGACAATGATAACTGCAAAAATATTATATAATACTGGCAGTTGTAGTTTAGTGTTTGGTTCAGTTAAACATAACGCGATTGATGACATTTATAGAAATAAAGTATGGAATCTGATAAAATAATCAATTGCTATGCTACAAATATATGAGAATGAAGGTACTTTTTATGGATAAAAGAAATCAGACGTTACTTGTGGTTGCCACAACAATCATTATTGTCATCGTTCTTTTGGCTTTCTTAACTAATTCGAATGATGACGAACAGCAACCTACCACCATCACAATATCTGTGTCTGCAGTATTGGTTGAAGCTTTCACAGATATAGAAGAAGAGTTTGAAGCTGAGAATCCAAAAATTGACCTCATCATGAATTTTGCAAATTCTGGTTCTCTAAGAATGCAAATAGAAGGAGGGGCGCCTATAGATGTGTACGCTCCAGCAGACAGAGAACAAATGGACATTCTGGTTTCTAATGGATTTGTTTATAACGATTCCCGGAAAGATTTTGCAGGTAGCTACCTTGTGTTAATAGTTCCAGAAGGCAATGTCCTTAACCTAACAAACATGGAAGATCTTTCAAAGTCGGAAGTAAAAAAGATAGCATTTACCGATACAGAAGCTTCAACAGTGGGTAAGTATGCAAAGCAATCGCTGATTGAAAAAGGTTTATGGAACAGCGTGAAAAATAAGTTGATAATAGGTGACACGGTAAAACAGTCACTGGTCTATGTAGAGAGAGGAGAAGTTGATGCCGGATTTGTCTTCATGACAGATGTCAATACTGCAACACCGGGCACTATAGAAATGATAAGTTCTGTACCAGTGAGTGAAACTATTTATTATCCCATAGCTGTAGTTACATCAACCCAACACCAGAAAGAGTCTCAGAGATTCGTCGATTTTGTTACGGGAGAAAAAGGTAGCTCAATATTGGAGCAGTACGGTTTCACCATTCCAAAACATAATTTAGAAGATGCCTAATAAGACCCTTCTTTGTGGTCAACCAGATTTCTTGCAATACACCGTTTTTCACCAGATAATATATACATTTTAATTATATTATTTTTGTACGTGTTTATTCAAAAATTTACATTTTTCTTCAAATAAGGTAATGCACACCTATGCTTAATTCCAGTCTCTCTTGCTTTCTCAGGAGTAAGCTTCAGAATAAAATCATAAACTAACTGCTCATTAATAAACTCTTGATCTTTCTACACAACTCCATCAATCAGAATGTGCTTCCTTTCAACAATTCCGATAGCACCGCCAACCTTGGCTTCTTGATGATTGATGTATTCAAGAATCGTATTGCTCAGAGGCTTGAAGTAATGCGTTCCCCGCTTAACTTCTCCAGTCTGATAATCAAGAAATGGTTCATATACAATCTTTTGGTAATCCTTTGTAAAGGGTGCAAGAGGTTTGACAGCTTTGTTTTCTTCTTCAGTGGTCTGGAATCCAACACGGAAGAAGTTGACAACCTATTTATAGAGCCTATCGATATTTGCAATTCAAATCACAGAAGTCAATACTATAAAGCATGGGCTGTATTGACACATCATAAAAGGTGACAAAATGATCGAACAATTTGAACATTATTTGCTGGAAGATTGCCCATATGGGGATGAGACCACTGAGCTCCTTCAGATCGAAGGAGAAGGAACTCTTAAGATTATATCAAGAGATGCGGGCATTGCAGCCTGTGCTGATGACCTTATGGAGTTCTACGAAAAAAAAGGACTGGAAGTTACTTTCCTTCTGGGAAACGGTGAAAGATTCGAAGAAAATGCACTCCTTTTTGAAGCAGAAGGTGATCTCAAATTACTTTTCAAATTATGGAGGATATCACAGACATTCCTTTCTATGACATGTGCTATCGCCACAAAAACAACAGCAGTTGTTGATGCCGCAAAGGCTGTGAATCCTGATGTCAAGATAGCTACCAGCAGAAAGACACACCCGGGTTTTCGCAAATATGAGCTTAAGGCAGTCAAGGCAGGAGGTGGAGACCATCACCGGAATTCCCTCAGCGATTCGGTCCTTATAACACAGAACCACTTAAACATGGTTGGTTCTTTCGAGAAGCTTAGTTCCATGAGAAAGATCGAAATAGAACCAAGGACAAAAGAAGAGGTTTTCCAATATGCACCTGTCGCAGACGTACTTCTTCTTGATCACTACACTCCAGAGGAATTAAAAGAAGTGGCACCTGAGCTTCGCAAACTCAACCCTAAACTTGAGATCGCAGTTGGTGGTATCGAATTTAAGGATATCCAAAAATATGCAGCAACTGTTGACATAGTTGTAACTACAGCACCATATTATGCAAAACCTTTTGATCTCACAACGAAAATAAATCGACTTTAATGAACAGACCTCTGGGTGTGTTCAAAATGGAAAGTGATTCTATAACGTTAGTTACACGAACAGACCATCCCTTGCAAGATCGTAAGAAATCTCATTTCTTATGTTGATTATATCAAAATATGATATGAATAACACCGGATATGATGGGGAGGTGGCAGAAATATGGACAGATACGCGAAAATCAGGAGAATACTGATACTCGTCTTAGTCCTGAACTTAGCCGTATCCTTTGCAAAAATCATCTATGGCTCAATTACAAATACTCTTAGTATGCAATCCGATGGTTATCATTCCCTTTTTGACGGAGTCTCAAATATAATTGGAATTCTGGGAATACAGATTGCTTCAAGGCCACCTGACAAAAACCATCCATACGGTCATCAGAAATATGAAACCCTTGCCTCAATTTTTATCGCTGTACTCTTGGTATTCGTTGCATTTGAAATAATTTCGCAATCATTTGATAGATTTACCACATTGAATACTCCGGAAATAACAACGTTAAGCTTTGTTGTGATGATTGTCACTATTGGTATCAATCTTGCAGTAACCACCTATGAAAAACGAAAGGGAAAAGAACTCAAAAGCGAGGTTCTAGTTGCTGATTCCCTGCATACACGCAGCGATATCTACGTCTCCCTGTCGGTTATCATAGGACTCATGGCAATCAAATTTGGATATCCCATTGTAGACCCATTAATAGCCCTAGTTATCGCTGCTCTAATAGGCAAAGCAGCTATCGAAATCATCCGAAACAGTACAAGGGTTCTGTGTGATGAAGCACCCCTCGATGACGATTTAATATGTGAGATTGCAAAACAAATCCCCGGAGTACTTGAATGTCACAAAATTAGGACCCGAGGAAGTGTCGGGAACTACCACATTGATCTGCACATATGGGTTGACCCTGAAATGCATGTAGACAAAGCCCACAGCATATCCCACAATGTAGCTAACAAGCTCAAACAAAATATTGACGGGGTTGATGATGTTGTAGTACACGTTGAACCCGCCGAGATAAAATAAGGGACTGCCGTGCAAATCCATAAATATCTGAGTGTGTAACATAATAGTATGGCAGCAAACACCTTCGGCCATTCATTCAGGATAACCACATGGGGAGAGTCACACGGCAAAGCAATAGGTGTCGTGGTGGATGGAGTCCCAGCAGGTCTTGAGATTTCCGCAGGAGAAATCCAGAAAGATCTGGATAGGCGCAAACCCGGACAGAGTGCAGTAACTACCCCACGTTCCGAAAGTGACAGTGTGGAAATCCTTTCAGGTGTTTTCCAGGGACAAACTACCGGCACCCCCATCTCATTAGTTGTTTTTAACCGGGATGCTGATTCCAGCGCTTATGAGAAAATTCGTAATTTCCCCAGACCCGGTCATGCTGATTTTACGTATGAGGAAAAATACGGATTCCGGGATTTCCGTGGAGGAGGACGTTCTTCTGCTCGTGAAACCATTGGAAGGGTAGCTGCCGGAGCAATTGCAAAGAAGCTGCTTCAAACAAAAGGAATCGAGATTATCTCCCACGTTGCAAAGCTTGGAGGCATCAAAGCCAATGTTCCGGACATTCAGGCAATGAAAGGAAATATCGAGGAAAATCCCATACGTTGTGCAGACCCGAAAGCTGCAAAAGAGATGCTTGAAATGGTCAAGGAAGAAAGGGTCAAAGGTGACAGCGTGGGAGGAATTGTTGAAACTGTTGTTTTTGGAGTTCCTGCCGGTATCGGGGAACCTGTTTTTGACAAACTCGATGCAGATATTGCAAAAGCCATGATGGGAATTGGAGCCGTAAAGGGTGTCGAGATTGGTGTAGGATTTGAAGCAGCCCATATGAAAGGTAGCCAGATGAATGATCCATTCTGCATTGAAGATGATAAAATTGTAGCTTGCACCAATCATGCAGGCGGAATACTCGGAGGCATTTCCAGTGGAATGCCGATTGTTTGCCGTTGTGCTGTAAAACCTACTCCATCAATTTCCCTTCCACAAAAAACCGTTGACATGGAAAAAATGACGGAAGAAGAATTTACTATCACAGGCAGGCATGATCCGACAATCCCACCAAGAATGGTTCCTGTTGCAGAAGCCATGATGGCTCTTGTAATAGTTGATCATATGATCAGAAGTGGGCACATTCACCCAAACAAAATAACAGAATAAAAAAGAAGTGGTGGCAGGAAATCCTGCCTTAGCTTATTATTTATACGTCGAGTTTTTCCATTCTTTCTACAGCTTCTGCGATACGATCTACAGACTGGGTCAATGCAAACCTGATGTATCCTTCGCCATAGTCTCCGAAACCTACGCCTGGTGTGGCTACAATGCCAGCCTCTTCCAGAAGCAACTTGGAGAAGTCCATTGAATCGTATTTCTCAGGAACCGGTGCCCACATGTAGAAAGTAGCTTTCGGGGCTTTCATATCAATACCGAGAGCATCCAGTCCTTTAAGCAATACATCGCGCCTTTCCTGATATATCTTGTTCATATCATCAACACACTGCTGGGAACCGTTCAATGCAGTGATTCCTGCTTTCTGGACAGCGTCGAATGCACCTGAGTCGATATTGGATTTGGCTTTCCCGAAGCCACCAATTATTTCACGGTTACCGACTGCAAAAGCGAGTCTCCACCCGGTCATGTTGTAAGTCTTGGAAAGTGAAAAAAGCTCAATTCCTACATCCATTGCACCATCAACTGCGAGGAAACTTGGGGCTTTGTAACCATCGCAAACCATCTCAGAATATGCATTGTCATGAACTACAACAATATTGTTCTCGCGTGCAAAGTCAACAACCTCTTCAAAGAATTTGGTGGTTGCTGTTGCTGATGTTGGATTGTTTGGATAGTTGAGGAACATCAATTTGGATTTTGCGAGCACATCGGATGGAATAGCATCCAGATCTGGAAGGAAATCATTTTCTTCAATAAGAGGCATAATATGTGGGACTCCGCCTGCAAACTGGGTTCCTATTTTGTAAACCGGATATGCAGGATCAGGAATCAATGCTACATCTCCAGGGTTAATGAAAGCAAGAGGAATATGTGCAACTCCTTCCTTGGAGCCGATCATTGTAAGAACTTCAGTTGCCGGATCAAGATCTACGCCTTTGGTATCCTTGCACCACCGGGTTGCTGCTTCCCTGAATTCCATCATACCTGTGTAAGATGGATAGCTGTGTGTGGCCGGATCTTTTACAGCTTCACACATGGAATCTACAATATGAGAGGGGGTAGGCATATCCGGGTCTCCTACACCCAGATCAATAACGTCTACGCCTTTTGCAACCATGTTGGCTTTGGCTTCATCTATCGTTGCGAACAAATATGGGGGTAATGCGTTGATCCTGTCTGCGTACATTGAATCACCTGATTAAAGGATTCCTGTTTGTTTCCTTAATTGCAACACAGCTATTTAAGAATCATGGATGATTACTTTTCCACCAGATCAAGTTCTTCTGAAGATGCCACCGTAGTTACCTTTGTTGAGGCATCCGTTTCGGGCAAAACTAGAGTCAGATTATAAGTTCTGTCAACCATAATCGTACCCTGTGTGATATTGTAATCGAGTATGTGACCACCGAAAGTGCGATTTGAATCAATAAAGTGCAGATGGTAACCTGCAACATTAACACCACTCATTGTTTCAGGTAGCCAGAATCCAATAATTGTTCCTGAAACATTCTCGTATTCAAAAACAACCTGTTCTTCGGTAACAACATCAACAAGTCTCCTGTAGGGTTTCTCCTGTGCAGGAACACTACGCACTTTCAAATAGGAATAGTCACCCTCGATCTTCAATGCATACATGATGTTCTTGTCATCTATTGTGGCATCAAGTATTGTTTCTACAGAATCTGCGGTTGAAGGATTTGCTAGTTCATCAACTGTATCCGCATCAAAAAAAGTAACTGCTGCAAATGGAGTTGTCATGGAATTATCCGGTACATAGGCAAGACCATCACTTCTAATCTGATATATTTCTCCGTCAACAACAACCATTTCCCCGTCAAGAGAATCAAATGTGCCAAGCCCTATGTCGCCTTTTTGTTTCAGTTCGCCCAATCCTACGCTTCCGCTATATCCACCGTCAAGCAATGAAGAAATTGTTGACACCTGAAACAGGTTTTCCGTATCTAAGGCCTGCGACTGCGGTTCCGTTGAGGAACATCCAGAAGCACCGATGACAAGCAATA
>CAZHNA010000033.1:672-14018 GCA_964532775.1 uncultured Methanosarcinales archaeon | reverse complement strand
GTTGAAGGAAAGAATTTTCTAGAAAAAAGTGGCAAAGGAGTCAAATTGCTAGATGTCTATCAAAACCTTTATGGGGAGCACAAATAAAGAAATTATTGAATCAAATTGGTCTTTACAAAGATTATTTTAATAAGTATTCATCTCCAGAGTAAAATCTTCCGTTTTCCCAACGGAAAAAACTTAACTCATCCCACATTATTACCCCATAAGAAATAATCGAGATGATATCATGCCCCACCCCAAGACAGCAGAAAACATGATGAAAAACGCAGGCCCGATTGAGAATGAAGTTCTTCCTCACCTTATACATGTAACCGAGGCTGCGGCTATTGCGGCTGCACACGAGATAGGACGTGGCGATAAGAATTATGCTGACCACGTTTCCGTGGAAGCCATGAGGAGAATGCTCAATTGCCTTGACATAAAAGGAGTTATCAAAATCGGGGAAGGAGAGCGTGATGAAGCTCCGATGTTGTACATTGGGGAAGAAGTGGGCACCGGTGAAGGTGACATTGCAGTTGATATTGCGGTTGACCCCCTCGAAGGGACCAACCTGACAGCAGATGGGGTTCCGGGTTCTATTTCTGTAATGACAATGGCTGAGCCAGGTGGACTTTTCCATGGTCCTGATGTTTACATGGACAAGATTGTAGTGGGTCCTGAAGTTGTCAAGTATGAGAGAGAGCATCCCGAGGAGCAGATTGATCTTGATGCACCGGTAAAACAGAATCTTGAAATTGTAGCCCGTGCGCTTGACAGAAGTATCAATGAACTTGTAGTTGTTATTCTTGAAAGGGAACGTCACAAGGCAAAGATTGAAGAAATCCGAAGCACAGGTGCCCGTGTGAACCTTGTTTCAGACGGAGATCTCATGCCAGGTGTTGCTACCGCTATCAGGGGTTCCGGCATTCACGTTGTAATGGGTGCAGGCGGATCAGGTGAAGCGGTTCTCACGGCATCAGCTATCAAAATTCTTGGCGGAAAAGTGCTTGCACGTCTGGTTCTTCCTACAGTTGCCAACGGTGAATCTCAGGAAAACATTGACAGGGAATATGAGGAAAAAATGCCTCGTCTCAGGAAAATGGGGATTGCCGATGAAAACCTTGACGATATTCTGGATACTGAAAAACTGGTTCCGGGTAAAGATGTTATCTTTGCAGCAACCGGTGTAACTACTGGGCATTTCCTGAAAGGCACCAACCTTTTCGGTAAGGGTGATGCAAGGGTCCATAGTATATCTCTTGGAAGTTCCGGTGTTGTCAAATTTACGGATACAATTTACATCGGGGACAAGGACGAAACTCCCCTGCGTTTGTAAGTTTGAAACTTGCGGAGTGAGCGTTTAAGTGAAAGTATATCTTGCAACCTTCGGATGTGCGGCCAATCAGTCGTCGTCCGAAATAATGGCATCCCGAATTATTGAAAAGGGACATTCCTTGACCGCCGAAGCGGATGCTGAGGTTGTAGTTTGCAATACCTGTACTGTGAAATACGCCACTGAGCAGAAGATTCTCTATAAAATCGGACAATGGGGAATTGAAGGCAAGGAAGTTGTTGTAACTGGCTGTATGCCACAGGTTCAGCTTGAAGACATTCTTGAAAGCAATCCTGATGTCCATGTCATGGGGATTAACTCTATTGCTGACGTTTGTCAGGTACTTGGCAGGATTGAAGCAGGTGAAAAAGGAGTAAGGATATCGGCTTCTTCACCTGATGGCTTTTTGAACATTCCTCGCAAGCGCTTCCACTCATTCATTCACATCTGCCAGATTTCGCAGGGTTGTGACAATAGTTGCGCATATTGTATTGTTACACTGGCACGAGGTCCTCTGAAATCCTTTGAACCTGAAGCAATTGTTGAGGATATCCGGCAGGCAATTGCAGAAGGCTGCAGGGAAATCTGGCTTACATCACAGGATGCTGCTCAATATGGAAACGATATCGGCACGAATATTGGCTCTCTGCTAAAGAAGGTTTCTACAATTGAAGGAGATTTCCGGGTTCGTGTAGGGATGATGAATCCGTTTTCTGTTTATCCCATGTTAGATGAGCTCATTGAAGGTTTCTCAGACGCAAAAATCTACAAACTGCTTCATCTCCCAATCCAGTCAGCTTCGGACAAAGTCCTTCAAAGGATGAATCGTCACTACACAATTGAAGAAGCAAACCATGTTATCAAGCGCTTCAGGGAGGCTTTTCCTGAAAGCACTATTTTTACGGATATTATCGTTGGATTTCCGGGAGAATCCGATGAAGATGCTGCACTAACCGAAGAGTGGGTAAAGCAAATCAGACCAGACAAGGTGAATATTTCCCGCTACACTCCTCGGCCACATACCGAAGCATGGGATTTCCGCAACATTGATTCAAGGATAGTTGTAGAAAGATCCGGTAGGCTTCATAAATTGTGCGACTCAATCAAACTCGAATCAAAAGAAAAAATGGTGGGCTGGAAAGGAGAAGTTTTCGTTTCCAAGAAAGCAAAAATAAAGGGGTTCATGGCCCGCACAGACGCTTATCTTCCGGTAGTCATTCCACAAGAAGAAGGGGTGTCGGAAGGACAGAGAATCAAGATCGAAATCATAGAGGCCACACCCGGATATTTTATCGGCAGGGTTTGTTAAGCTTTATTCCGGTTTGTTTTGTTGTTGCTTTCCGGCAATGATTTCGCGGTTATATGATTTTACAATATCACTTCTTGTTATGATACCTACCAATTTGTCGGGTTTATCTAGGGATACTACGGGCAACCTGCCAATATCCCGGACAGCAAGTCTTTTGAGAACAACATCGAGTGACTCGTCAGGATATGCCTTCACAACGTCTTTTGTAGCTATATCCTGGATTAATTTGCCAAGTTCTCCGTGGGGCACTTTGTCCCGCATATCATGAAGCGTAACTATCCCGGCAAGCTCTCCCTGTTGGTTTAGCACAGGGAAACCTGCATGCTTGCTTGTTTGCATGAGCTTTAGGAGATCCGCAGCGGTGTCGTTTTCACTCAGTGTGAGCACATCTTTTACCATATTGTCGCTGACCTTCATGGCTTCCATTACGTTGATCTCAGTGCCTTCCCTGATAGCATACCCCTTTCTTCGTAGTGTTTCGGTAAATATTGAATCCTCATGCAGCGAAGCAGATATGATTTTGCTAATCACGCATGCTGCCATGAGGGGCAGTATAAGGTTGTAGTCCTGTGTGAGTTCAAAAAGAATCAACATTGCGGTTAAGGGTGCATGTGCAGTCCCTGCAAATACCGCGCCCATGCCTACCAGCGCATAAGCTCCCGCAGGTGCCGTGGATCCGGGGAACAGAATGTTTACCAGAATCCCGAATGCACCTCCCAGCATTGAACCCACGAAAAGGGATGGTACGATGGCACCTCCGGAGCCTCCTGATCCAACCGTAAGTGAAAAAGCGATGATCTTGAGGACCAATAGTGCTATTAACAGGTTGAGTACCAGTTCTCCCTCCAAAACTGCTGTTATTGTTGCATAGCCAATTCCGAAAACCTCAGGATAGAAAAATCCAATAACGCCAACTCCCAATCCCCCGATTGCTGGTTTCAATATAGGGTGAGCTGGCATCTTTTCAAAAATATCGTGGCTGAAATATGTTGTTTTAATAAGGGTTACTGAAACGATTCCTGCAAAGATGCCCAGTATGGCATAGAGAACGAATTCTGGTAATGGGTTGACCAGTCCATAATACGATATCTGGATGGGGTTTGTGTTGAATATAATGGTTGAAACTAGGGTTGCAAATACTGCTGACAGGACTACAGGTATGAGTGTCTTCGTTTCCAGTTGCCCGAGGATTACTTCAACTACAAAAACAACACCTGCCAGGGGCGCATTGAATGCAGCAGCGATACCGCCTGAAGCCCCGCAGGCGATTAAAGTCCTGAAACGGTTATCCGGGCTTTTCATAAATCCTGCTATAGAGGCACCGATGCCAGTGCCGGCAAGCACGCCTGGTGCTTCCTTTCCGACAGAACCTCCTGTGCTGATTGAAATAATTGACAGGAATACTTCATAAAAGGCGTTTTTGGCGGGGATTTTCCCCCCACGAAGGGCTGTAGCTTCAATTACATCAGGAATCCCGCATCTTCGATTCCTGATCCGGTGGGACAATAATCCGATCAGGAGGCCGCCAAAGGCCGGAAGCAAGATTATATGCCAGGAAAGATCTCCGTTATTCCTAAAAAAAACAGTGGTTGCAAAAAAAGTGACCTGTTCATAAAAAACAAAGGCAATTCCTGTAAGTATACCTATAAGTATTGCTAGGGAGTTTGAAATAAATCCTTCTGTATAGAGCCTTTGGGCTACTTTTTCTTTCAGTTTGTACAAAGCAGGTCTCTCTTTGCATAAATATCTGGTTTATACGGGAAGGTGTGCTTTATTTTTTCATCAAGTCAAGTACATCGCAAACCTTGTTTGCAGTATCAGTAACGGTTTTCATACCTTCGTCATCATCTGCGGAAGCTTTACGGGTGATGCCTCCGAAATGACCTCCATCACCAACAATAATCATGCCGTGAATGTGCATCCAGTCCTGTATCACCTGAATTGTTTTTTCCTGACCGCCGTTTCTTGAGCCGCCGACTGCCATTGCAGCTCCGACTTTGTTCTCAAGTCTGAAGTTATGGCGCCTGTGCAATACGCTCCTGTCAAAAAGAGCTTTGATCTGGGCGGTGGGGCTTCCAAAATAAACAGGAGATGCAGCAATAATCGCATCTGCTTCTGCAAGCTTTCCATAAACTTCTGTCATGCCATCTTTAATGCTGCATTCATCACTTTCATAGCATTTACCGCATGCTGTACAGGGTTTAATCTCATTTTCAGAAATGTAAACATGATCTGTTTCAAATCCCCTTTCCTGTGCAATTTTCAGGGCTTCTTCGATCATACTTTCGGTGTTGCCACCAGATTTTGGACTTCCGGATATTCCAAGGACTTTCATGTAATCACCTGCATCTGCATACAATTCCTCTCATTATTAGCTTTTGGGTTTGCTGAAACCCTACAAATTTATCTATCATTGAAACTTCTATTCAATAGACTAAATTCACAGGTATGCTCATGCTTGATAAGCTTTTTAATCCCGCTTCAGTGGCGGTAATTGGTGCATCGCGGACAAAGGGGAAAGTGGGTCGTGCGGTACTGGATAACCTTATGCTTGATTTTAAGGGGAAAATCTATCCGGTAAATCCCACAGTATCTGATATCTGTGATCTTCAATGCTATCCAGCAATTGATACAATTCCTGAAAAAGTAGACCTTGCAGTTGTTGTTGTTCCTGCAAAAGCAGTCCCCTCAGTGATGGAAAAATGCGGAGAATCAGGAGTTAGTTTTGTTGTTGTAATTTCAGCAGGCTTCAAGGAAGCAGGAATTGAAGGTTCCAAACTTGAAAGGCAGTGCATTGAAATCGCAAATAAATACGACATGAGAATGGTCGGTCCGAATTGTCTGGGAATCATAAATCCTCTTTCTGGATTGAATGCTTCATTTGCCGCATCGATGGCAACTTCAGGAAACATTGCGCTGATGTCACAATCAGGTGCAATATGTACGTCTGCTCTTGATTGGGCAGAAGAAAAAGGCGTCGGATTCTCCAAATTTGTGAGCCTTGGCAACAAAGCAGACCTTGGCGAAAATGACTTTCTCCTTGAATTTGCCGATGATCCCGACACAAAAGTTGTCGCAGCATACCTTGAAGGTGTAAAAAACGGACCTGAATTCGTGAAAATAGCTCGTGATGTTTCCTCAAAAAAGCCGATAATAATTGTAAAGTCAGGCCGAACTTCTGCTGGTTCTCGTGCGGTTTCATCCCATACAGGAACGTTGGCGGGCTCTGATCAGGCTTACAATGCAGCATTTTCCAGCAGCGGTGTCCTGCGTGCAAATTCCATGGAAGAAATGTTTGACTACATGCGCGCTTTCTCATCCCAACCATTACCTTCTGGACGCAATATTGCGATTTTAACAAATGCCGGTGGATTAGGAATCCTTGCAGCCGATGCATGTCTCACCGAAGGCCTTTCTCTTTCCTCGTTTGAGGAAGAAACCATTAACAAATTGCGTGACAAAATGCCTGCCGCAGCAAGCCTTTACAATCCGGTAGATGTTCTCGGGGATGCAAGTGCAGAACTCTACGGTTATGCACTTCAAACAGTGATTTCAGATCCAAATGTGGATGGTGTAATCGTCTTAACATCGCCTCAGGCCATGACCGACGTGGAAAGCATTGCAAAAACGGTGACTGGATTATCTTCTGAAAAGCCAATTTTGTGTAGTTTTGTAGGAGGAACTCGCGTAAGACAGGGGTTGTCAATCCTTGATAACAATGGCTATCCCGGATACCAGTTTCCTGAAAAAGCAGTTTCAAGTATGCGGGCTCTTTGCGATTATTCGGATATTAAAACTCATGTTTATGACAGTCCTGAAACGGTTGATGTGGATAAATCAACAGTTTCCACGGTCTTCAATCGGGCAGCTTGGGAAGACCGGAGGATACTCGGTCTCGAATCATTTGATCTATTACGCTCATATGGAATTCCAGTTATTCCTACGGCATCTGCTTCCAATGCAAAAGAGGCAATCAAGCAAGCCGAAGAAATGGGTTTTCCTGTAGTAATGAAAATCCTCTCTCCGGACATTTCTCACAAAACAGATGTTGGAGGAGTCCGGCTTAACCTGAAAGATGCTGGTGAAGTAGAACGTGCTTACCATACAATGGTGTCGGATGCACATAGATACATGCCTTATGCACGGGTAAATGGTGTTCAGGTGCAGAAAATGATCACCGGTGGAATTGAAGTTATAATTGGTATGAATCGTGATGTTCAGTTTGGTCCATTGGTTATGTTCGGTCTGGGCGGGACTTATGTAGAAGTGCTCAAAGACGTTGCTTTCCATCTTGCACCTCTTAGCAAAAAGGATGCACGTTCAATGATAGCTTCCATCAAGACATTCCCACTTCTAACTGGTGTCCGTGGTGAGAAACCTTATGATATTGATACAGTAGCAGACGTGCTATGTCGTGTGTCCCAGCTGGTTTACGAAAATCCTGAATTGCTTGAATTTGAAATAAATCCCCTGATGGTGTTACCCGAAGGAGAAGGATGTGTTGCTATGGACATGCGCGGAACAATTGAGACTAAGGGGGAAGACATATGAAACTGGGAAATAATTTATCGGAGGGTAATTAATGGTTTCAATTCTTGTAAGTTCTTCAGAACAGTATTCCGGGAAAAGTTCACTGTGCATAGGTCTTGCTGTAATTCTCAAAAAGAAAGGATTTTCAGTAGGATACATGAAACCGGTCGGAAATTTGCTTGTGGATGTAGGTGGGATCCTCTCGGATGAAGACTCCGAACAGGCTCTTAAGATACTGGATCTTGCTGATGATAGGCAGTATATGACGCCAGTCATGTTGACAGAAAATCTGGTTGAAGATGCACTTAGCGATGAAGACGGCAGTCTTGAAGGCACAATTATTCATGCCTATTCTAAAATTGCAGAGGGGAAAGATGCGATTGTAATAGAAGGTAGTGGAGGTATCGGTGGAGGTATGATGTACAACCTTTCAGATCCACACGTAGCTTCATTGCTGGATACAAAACTTCTCCTCATAACCCGCTATGATTCGATACAGGCAGTTGATCGCATTCTCTGTGACATCAAATTAATCCCTGAACCATGGATGCTTGCTGGTGTAATCCTTAATGAAGTAGAGGAAAACGATATCGAACAGGTCCGGGAAAAGGTTGTTCCTTTCCTGAGACGTAAAGAAATTGAAGTTCGTGGAATTATTCCCAAAGATCGCACCCTACGTTCAGTTACTATTTCCGAAATAGTGGAAGATCTTCATGGTGATGTTCTCTCTGGAATGGATAATCTAGGGGAACTGGTTGATACTTATCTTGTAGGTGCAATGGAAGTTAATTCTGCAATAAAATATTTCAGACGCACTCCCCGTAGCGTAGTAATTACCGGGGGAGATCGCTCTGACGTGCAGATGGCTGCAATTGAAGCCGGTGTAAAAGCACTTGTATTAACCGGTAATCTGCGACCAAGCGCAGCAGTTCTTGGAAGTGCTGATGAAGCAGGTGTTCCGGTAGTTCTTGTGCGTGGAGATACGATGTCAACCATTGGAAGAATGGAAACATTGATAGGTCACACCCGTATTGGGCAGGATGCTAAACTTTCAAGAATCGTGGAATTAATTGAAGACAACGTAGACATAGATTCTATAATTTCTTCCATGGGTCTTGGAGAGGAATAACTATATAGATACACGTAGATTCTAGCCTCGTAAAGGAGATCATAACTGGTTTGTATTGGTGATGAATACCGTGACAACAAAAGAATATCTCACGATTGATGATTTTGATGTTGACGATAAGACTGTTCTTGTAAGGGTGGACATCAATACACCTATGGATCCGAAAGGGAACATTTTGGATGACATGCGAATCGTCAGCCATCTCCCTACAATTAAGGATCTTTCTAATGCGAAAGTGATTCTTCTTGCTCACCAGAGTCGGGCAGGAAAGAGTGATTTCACTACCATGGAACCCCACGCAGAGCGACTTTCCCGGTACCTTGGTAAACGTGTGGAATATGTAGATGATATTTTTGGAAGCCACGCACGCTCAAAGATAGCTTCCATGAAAAACGGGGACATAATATTACTTGAAAATGTGCGGTTTTATTCTGAGGAAACGATTTCAAGATCTGCAACCGAACATTCGGAAACCCACATGGTAAGAAAACTTTTGCCATACGTTGATATCTTCCTCAACGATGCTTTCGCAGTATCCCACCGTTCTCACCTTTCCCTTATGGGTTTTAGTGATGTAGTTCCCACAGGTGCTGGAAGACTAGTTGAAATGGAAATCCAGTCGTTGGATAAAGGTATCAAGGAAGGTGGAAGTCCTTGTATATTTGTGTTAGGTGGTGCCAAAGTAGACGATTCCCTGAGGGTCGCTGAAAACGTTCTTTCAAGTGGCAGAGCCGACAAAGTTTTGGTTACAGGAGTTGTTGCAAATGTAGTTCTGGCGGCTTCCGGTATGGACATTGGTAAACCTAATCTGGATTTCATAAGTGCTCAAGGGTATACAGGCCAAATCGAAGTTGCAAAAGGGCTGGTTGACAAGTTTAACGGAAAACTAGGGATGCCACAGGATGTCGCGTTAAACGATGGTGGCAATCGTGTTGAAGTTTGTGTAGAAGAAGCAGCATCTTCAGGTCTTTCTATAAACGATATTGGACTGGAGACTATTGTCGCATACTCGTCTGAAATCAGAACTGCAAAAACTGTAGTTCTTAATGGTCCTGCAGGAGTTTCGGAACTTGATGGGTTCGAACTCGGGACATATGAAATAATAAAAGCCGCATCCGAGGCAAATTATTCAGTGGCCGGTGGAGGGCACATTTCTGCTGAAGTTCGCCAAATGGGATTTGAAGACAGTTTCTCACACGTGAGTACTGGTGGAGGCTCATGTATTGGTTATCTTGCCGGGGACAAATTGCCGGCAATTGAGGCTCTTTACAAGGCCGCACAATCATACCAGAAAACGAAATAACCGGGGAGTATTTCATGCTGGACGCAAGAGAAGGTGAGCTTGCAATATCACTTGCAAGGAAAACAATTGAAGAGTATCTTGATACTGGAAAGCGGTTGAATCCAGAGGAAGAACACCTTCCTCCTATCTTTCAGGAATTAAGAGGCGTTTTTGTTACACTTAACAAAAACGATGATCTAAGAGGCTGCATAGGTCATCCATATCCGGATTCTATCCTTCAGGATGCATTGGTTGATTCTGCTATTTCAGCGGCAACCCGCGATCCTCGTTTCCCGGAAGTAAGCTCAGATGAGCTTTCTTCAGTAACAGTTGAAGTTTCGATCCTGACTCCTCCTGAGCTGATTGAGGCTCCTCCTCAGGAATTGCCCAATCTAATTGAAATTGGAAAACACGGGCTTATAGTTAAACAGGGATTTTATCAGGGTTTGCTTCTTCCACAGGTAGCACCTGAAAACAAATTTGATGCAGTGGATTTCCTCAACCACACATGCTTAAAAGCAGGTCTTTTCCCTGATGCATGGCTCACAGGCTCTGAAGTCTATTGGTTTGAAGGACAGATTTTTGCGGAGAAAACGCCTGCGGGTGAAGTTGTGGAAAAACAGTTTTGAGAACCGCTTATTTTCTGCTTTCAAGGAATACAACGAGTTCTTCAACACTTGTACAAAGTCCCACAACGCATTCTTCAATCATAAGGTTAACAATTCCTTCGATTCCAAGGGTGCGGAAATCCGTGCGAAGACCTACAACATGAATGCCTTTGGCCCATGCATATCCAATTTCCCAGGCTGTTCCTGAATCAACATCACTTCCGCCATCAAGAATGGCAACAACAAGGTCGGACTTGTCAATTCCTTCTACATTTTTTCTGAAAAGAGTTTTATTCTCCAGCTTTTCCCGGCTCTGAGATGTATCTGCAGAATCTTCCTGTGGCAGGAACACGGCATATCCGGCATTTTTCAACATGCCAGAAAGCTTAACATTGAATTCCCTTTCGGCTTCTGAGAAGAGCGGTCCTGCAAGATAGATAGTTCCTTTCATGCCGTTGCCTCGTCAAATATTGTGAATAAAACAAGCTTAATTAGTAGTAGGGAGATACATAGGGCTTATGAAAGATAAGGCTAATGTGGCGATAATCGGGGCTTCCGGCTATACCGGGGGAGAGCTGATGCGCCTTCTTCTCAATCATCCTAATATGAATGTCAGTATTGCTACATCCCGGCGGCTTGCCGGGGATCCTGTGTCTTCAGTACACAAAAGCCTTGATGGTTTAGTGGATTTGAAGTTCACTGATTTTGATGCATCCATTGTAAAAGAACAATGTGATGCTGCTTTTCTTGCAGTGCCTCATGGGACCGCAATGGACGTTGTACCTGAATTAATTGACAGCGATCTTAAGATTGTAGATCTGAGTGCAGACTATCGTTTGCCTGCAGATGTTTTTGAGAAGGTTTATGGTCTTGAACATAAAGACCCGAGAGATGTTGTATTCGGCCTTCCTGAGCTTCATCCGGAAGTGAAAAATGAGAATTTCATAGCAAATCCCGGCTGTTATCCCACAGGATCCATATTAGCCGGTGCTCCTCTTGCTTCCGCAGGTTTGTTGGACATGGCAATATTTGATTCCAAATCAGGTGTCACTGGCGCTGGAATAAATCCTACTCCGGTTTCACATTATCCTAACATGGCTGAGAACGTGCAAGCGTACAAATTGACAAATCACAGGCACAGGGCAGAAGTACAACAAGAACTAACAGCTTTGGGTGGTGAATTTGATGTAAGTTTCACTCCACATGTAGTTCCGGCAATCAGGGGTATTTTGACCACAGCACACCTGTTTACTCGTCAATCTTTATCCATAGATGATGTGAAAAACATCTATGAGAAATTCTATGAAAGCTGTCCTTTTGTAAGGGTAGTTGATGGAATTCCTTCGTTGGGAAGTGTGCGGGGTTCAAACTTCTGTCATATAGGGTTTGAAGTAGATGAACACAACAAACGTATTGTAGTTATTTCAGTAATTGATAATCTTGTTAAAGGTGCTTCAGGCCAAGCGATTCAGAACATGAATCTGATGTGTGGCTTTGAAGAAACTGCCGGGCTCTGGAATGCAGGTCTTGCTCCGTAAAATAGAGGTGAGAAATATGGACGTAAAAGATGTAATGAATTCTGATGTAGTTTATTGTTCGCCAGAAGATAAAGTGAGCAAGGTTGCTCGGATGCTCAAGGATCGTGATATCAGCGGCATGCCGGTTTTGGATGGTGAAGAAGTAGTTGGTATAGTTTCAGAGGTTGATCTCCTGAAGCTTCTGGAAATTCCGGAACATGGCGATCTCTGGCTTCCAAGTCCCTTTGAAATCATTGAAGTTCCGATACGTGAAATCATAAGCTGGGAAGAAACCAAACGTATGCTTTCGGATGTAGGTGCAATGCCTGTCAAGAAACTGATGGAAAAGGATTTGTATGCAGTTTCTCCGGAAAATTCAATTGAAGACGCTTCCAAATTGATGACCAGACACAAGATTACTCGCCTGCCAGTACTTGAAAACGAAAAACTAGTCGGCATCATCACCCGTGGAGATATAATTCGCGGATTGGGAGACCTCTAACTACAGGTGGAGTATGAAATTAATTGACGGTGGAATTTGTGCTGTAAAAGGTGTTCGTTCAGCAGGTATCAAAGATGGCAAGATGGGTCTTGCAATAATCGCAGCAGAGGGCCCGGCAGCAGGTGTTTTCACCCAAAACCGTATTATAGCAGCCCCGGTGCGCTTATCCCGCGATGTTCTCTATGAAGAGTGCAAACTTTCTGCTACCATCGTCAACAGCGGAAATGCAAATGCATTTACTGGTAAAAAAGGGTTGGAAGATGCAATGGATATGGCATCCCTTGCGGCTGAAGCTCTTGGAGTGGATGAATCCCTGGTGGCAGTAGCATCTACCGGTGTAATCGGCAGGGAAATGGACATGGAATGGATCAAAGATCATGTTAGGGAAGTCGCTGACAACCTAACCGATGATGCTGAAGGTTCCATCGCAACAGCACGTTCCATAATGACAACCGATACATTTGCAAAGGAAATTGCCATTGAACTGGATTCCGGAATCCGTATCGGAGGAATTGCCAAAGGGGCAGGAATGATTGAACCCAACATGGGAACAATGCTTTCTTTCATTTACACTGATGCAATTCTCACTTCAGATGAATTACGAGACGCTCTAAAACTTGCAAATTCTGTTAGTTTCAACATGGTTGTGGTGGATGGCGATACCAGTACCAACGATATGGTTCTTCTCACAGCAACCGGCGAATCTTCAGTAGACCCTATTCTGGAAGAATTTCAGGAAGGTCTTGAATACGTTATGAAAGAGCTGGCAAAAATGATTGCCCGTGACGGTGAAGGTGCTTCACACTTCATTGAAGCACACGTAACAGGGGCTACAACCGAGGAGGATGCGCGTCTTGCAGTAAAAAGTATCCTGCGCTCACCTCTGGTAAAAACCGCAATTTTCGGAAGAGATCCAAACTGGGGACGTATTGTAGCAGCAGCAGGGTATTCGGGAGCTGCTATGGAGGAAAAATACCTTTCTTTGAGATTCTCTGACGGGAAAACTGAAGTTCCTCTAGTAATTCAGGGCAAAGTAGTCGAGGGTGAGGAAGCACTCAGTTCATTGGAAAAAATCATGGAATCTGAAGACATTATTATTTCAGTAGATCTAGGTATGGGTTTCCATTCGGCGACTGCGTGGGGATGCGACTTTA
>CAZHNA010000033.1:0-662 GCA_964532775.1 uncultured Methanosarcinales archaeon | reverse complement strand
ATGCTGAATATACAACCTGAGATTTTAGGGGTTTTGGTATTTAATGGACGCAAATGATTGGGAAGAGCGATACGTAAAAGCTTATGATTCCATACGTTCAAGTATTTCCAGAGTCAGAGGCGTTTTTGTTGCATACAATAGCAATGTAGATGCAATCAAGCACATTCGTCCCGGGGATATTGAGAGATTGCTGAGGGATCTGGATCTTGAGAAAGTACAGGAAAAGATCTATTCTTATCCCCGTCAAATAGACACTCCTTATGATTTTCTTGCACGGCTTTTAATTGCAATGCGAGATGGGAAAGCTGCTGAAGTTCCGACATATTCCACTGATATCCATGAATGGCTGACTGATAACCTCGTTTTTGACAAAGCAAGAATGGGCGGTCAGGCAGGTATAATTTCCAACCTGCTTGCAAGCATGGATCTGAAACAGGTAATTGCCTATATTCCCTGGCTTTCAAGGGATCAAGCAGACTATTTTGTTGAATCTGAGAACCTTGTACATCCGGTTATTCGGGATGGGAAATTTGAATTATTGCATCCTACAAAAGCATACAATCCTGATTACAAATCCAAGGTGAACTGGATTATTGAGTTTCCTAAGGGTCTTCCAGTCCAAATAGGGGAGGAAATGTTCGTGGTTCCGAGGGATAATCGGT
>CAZHNA010000032.1:0-14190 GCA_964532775.1 uncultured Methanosarcinales archaeon | reverse complement strand
ATAGCTGGAGAATTAGCAGGCATTGATTCTGTTCCTCTTGTTGTCGGTGATCTTGTTTATGTGGCTACTGCCGATAATACTGTTTATGCAATTGATAAAAAAACGGGTGAAACCGAATGGACTGCTTCAACAAGTGGCAGTGGTTTCCTTCTTTCAACACCTGCTTATGGTAATGGTAAAATTTTCGTTCCAACAAAGGATGGGTATATTTATGCACTGGATGCCGAAACAGGGGATGAGGAATGGAATAAACATGTTTCTGATAAACAGTTGAATACACCTGTAACGTATGAATCCCATAACATTTTCTTCGGGGATTGTTTAGAAGGTGGTGCAGGTGCCAGCAGTAACGGTACCTATTATTGCTATGATGACGATGGGGATGAAGTCTGGACGCGTCCGTCAAATAGCAGTTCAGGTTATTATTGGGCAGGTGCAGCTATAACAGATGATTATATTGTCTATGGCGACGACGGATCCAATCTTGTTTCAGCCGACAAGGACACAGGAGCAACGATTCATGAAATTTCGGTGAGTGATGTATACAATGTTTCAGCAGGTGAAATACGATCTTCAATACTCTACGATGAAGGGACGGTTTACTTCACATCTAAAGGTGGTTATTGCTACAGCCTTGGATTTGATTCAGATACCGGGCTGTTCAATACTTCAGATACAAATATGGCTGACATAGATTACAGCGTATCCACACCTGCACTCTACAACGACAGGGTGTATGTAGGGGGAGGTTCCTACCTCTACTGCCTTGATGCATCTGATTTATCCGAAATCTGGAAATACGAAGCAAACGGCAATATAAAATCATCTCCTGCCCTCTCTTATAATGCAGACTCTGATGTTTACATTTACTTCACAACAAATGATGAAGATGGAAAGGTGTATTGCCTTAAGGATTCTGATGGCAATGTTGAACCGGATAAACGCTGGTCTTATGGGGAATCCGGGAAAACGGATTGGTCCCTTGCGGGAGTTGCGATATCAGATGGTTGGATTTACTACGGTACCGATCAGAAGTACCTGTTTGGCCTGACCAACGAGGAAATTGAATCCAACGATGACGATTCCTCATCTTCGTCTTCTTCCAACGGGGGAGCTGGGGATACCGGCGAACCGGCTGAAAAAATAGTAGTTACCGAGTCCAACAGGAAAATTGTGTCAATCGGGAACAGGGCAGTTTTTGAGTTTTCAGAAGCCGGGAATTGTGTAAGTTCGGTTTCATTTGATCCTAAAGTAAATGCGAATTACAAAACCGCAATAACTGAGGTTCTGAATTCGGTATCTGTTTACGCAGAACCAATAGATGGTAATGTATTCCAGTATGTGAATATCTGGGTAGGGAAAGCCGGGTTTGCCACTCCGCAAAACATTGAGAATGCAGAAACGGTGTTTAAGGTTCCGAAATCGTGGATTAATGACAACAATATAGACAAATCCACGATAAGGATGCACAGGTATACTGATGGTGCATGGGAAGATCTGAACACTGTTGAAATTGAAAATACGGATGATCAGACGTGTTATTTCTTTAAGGCGGAATCAACTGGTTTTTCACCCTTTGCAATAACCGGTGATGCTGATGAATCCGTTTCTTCCGCTCAGGAAACTTCGGAATCAACGGCAACTTCTGATAGTGATCAGGAAGATGAAGGCGACTCATCTGAAGACACGGGTTCCGTGGAATCAGATTCTGCTAAACCATCTCCCGGTTTTGCGGGAGCATTTGCAGGAATTTCACTGATAGTATTGTTCTTCTGTGTAAGGAAACAAAAGTTGTAAGTATTTTGTAAATAAGGTGGCATTTGTCGCCTTATTTCATTTTTTTATTTATCAGATTATATTTCGAAATTGAAAAACGTCGTAAAAAGCGTATTATCATTTTATCCAAAACAAGGAACGAATTCATCATGACTAAAAAAAATACCGCGGTTTTTGCTATTCTTTTAACCATAATGTTTGTATTTTTGGCAGCAATTCCGGTTTCTGCCTCAGATTGGCCTCAATTTCAGGGAAACTGGCAAAACGATGCTTTTGGGCAGGGCCCCGCATTAAAAGGTGAACCCGAAATTGCATGGAGCCAATGCTTGGAGAATAACGGAATTAATGCACCTTCTATAGTTGTTGATAATTTAGTATATTTTTATACAGGCAATGGTTCTGTTTGTGCTTATGACAAACATTCAGGAGGTGCGGTGTGGATATCACAATCCGAAAGTAGTAAATCTCTTCAGTCTTCAACACCGGCTTATGGGAACGGAAAGATCTTTGTTGCTTCTAATGGCGGTGATTTATTTGCCCTTGATGCGAAAACCGGGGAACAATTGTGGACTGTGTATGTAACGGATAGCAATTTTGAGTCCCCTGTGACATATTTTGATCACAAGGTATATGTCGGGGACGGTTTGAAAGGTGGTGTTTCTACAAAATATTATTACTGTTATGATGAAAACGGGACAATGCTGTGGAAACATGCTCATGAAAAATCAGCTGGATTTTTGTGGAATGGTGCCAGCGTGATAGGTTCTTATTTAGTGTATCCAATACACGAAGGGATATTGATCAGCCTCGACAGGGAGACTGGCGAGCTGGTTGATGAAATTGACCTGGGTTCAGTTGAAATAAGCTTTTATAAAGGGGATCCCGGGATGTTTCGTTCTTCGGTATCATATTCCGATGGTTTTGTATATACCACTTCAGAGAGAGGCCAGAAACAGGGATATGTATGGAAGATAGGTTTTGATCATGAAAATGGGTTATTCTACGATGATGGCTGGTGTACTCAAAATGGTTTCAGTACTTCAACACCGGCGGTATATGAAGATAAAGTATATGTCGGGCAGGGAGAACATGGCTATACAGGTAACCTGACATGCCTTGATGACAAAACGGGGTCTGTATTATGGTCTTACTTTGTTGATGCTGGCATAAAGTCTTCTCCGGCACTTGCCAGTGAAAACGGTAATACATATGTATATTTCACAAGTGCCAGGGATAATGGTTCTCTTTACTGTCTGATGGATGACGGAAATCTTGTATGGGAATTTAATCCGGAAGATGACGGTTATATATTGCAGGGTGCTTCCATCTCTGACGGAAAAGTTTATTTTGGTACAGATAACGGTTGCATATATTGCATTCAGGATGCGATTCCTGAAAACTGGGAACAATTCCATAAAGACACAAAAAATACGGGATATTCTCCTTCAGATGCTCCCGACTCTAACAATTCCATCTGGGTTAGCGAAGATATAGGGGCAGTTTCAGGTTCATCTCCTGTGATTGGTAATGGCGCTATTTATGTAAACTGTGGCGATTATGTCAGGTCGCTTGATTTGTATACGGGAGAATTTCTGGCAAACCATACTAATGGTAGCACGAAATACAATTCAATAACTTCTCCTTCCTATCATGAAGGAAATGTATGGTGTGGTTTACCTGATTCCGTAAACAGTGCAACTACGATTGCAGACGGGAAACTGTTTGAAGGGGAATGGGATGGATTGTATTATTGCTCTGATATGTCAACAGGCGAGGTCATTTGGAATTTATCAGTAACAGGTAACGTACAGGGTACTCCTGCATATGATAACGGAATGGTTTACCTGACCAGCTGGCAATATGGGGAAGAGAATGCAGGACATATTTATTGTGTAATGGCGAATACGGGTGAAATCGTCTGGCATAAGGAAGTTAAATTTGAATGCTGTAGTTCGCCTACTGTCTATGGTGACATAATATACGTTACCACATTCAATTTTTATGATGAAGGTGAACTCTATGCACTAGATAAAAACGATGGTTCAGTTTTATGGATGAAATCAATCCAAAAAACCGATTCAACTCCTGCTGTAGCTTATGGATATGTATATGTGGCAGGAGGTTGCTACGGATACAGCGACATGCAAACCTACTGTTTTGATGCGATTATGGGAGAGGTCGTGTGGAATACAACACCTTCCGATGAAATTGGTGATTGGCTTTGTTCCGTTGCAGTTGCAGACAACAAAGTATTTGTGGGCATGCCACAAGAGCCTGAAGAGGGTTATTCGGGATATGGTGGACTTTGTGCTCTTGATGCATTCACCGGTGAACTAATCTGGGAATCACCATATGGTGGTTCTTCTCCTGCTATCTATGATGGTATGTTATTCACGATTTCAGATGGCAGGGTATATGCATTCGGGGAGGCAATTGCAGAAGAAAAGCTCGGCGATACGCAACTAGGTGGTTTTAGTTTAATCCTGACAATAGCCGGATTATTCATGGTTGTAGCTTATATGTCCAAAAGAAAAGATGACTGAACGCAATCTTTAATTTTAGATTTTAAATGATGGGATTTATCCCATCCATTTTTTATTTAACTGTCTGGATTCGGCTTTTATCAACACAAAATATTCATGGATGCAAATCATTTTTGTCTATGATGTCTCGTATTGTTGCACACGTTGACATGGATTATTTCTACGCAGCCGTTGAAGAGCGTGAGGACCCTGCTCTGCGTGGCAAATCCGTGGTGGTTTGTATGTACTCTGGCAGAGGTGAAGGCGGCTCTGTGAGTACCTGCAACTACGTAGCGCGGGAATTTGGGATACATTCCGGGATGCCTTGCTCACGTGCTAAGCAACTCACTGTTGATGCTGTATATCTTCCTGTGCGAAAGGAATTCTACATGGAAGTTTCCGACAGGATTATGAGAATAATCGAAAGCCATGCGGATTCATCGGATTCTTTTGAGCAGGTGAGCATTGATGAAGCTTTCATTGATATTTCTCAAGCATGTAAGGGTGACTTTGGATGTGCTGAGAAAATTGCGCAGCAGATCAAGCAGAAAGTTCTGGAGCATGAAAAATTAACATGTTCTGTGGGGATTGGCCCCAACAAATTGGTTGCAAAAATGGCATCCTCTGAGCAGAAGCCGGATGGGCTAACTCTGGTCAAGCCGGACGAAGTTATTGCTTTCCTGAATGACAAACCGGTGGGGAAATTATGGGGTGTCGGGAAAGTCACCGCTTCAAAACTTGAAGAAATGGGTGCCCAGACGATAGGCGATCTGGCAAAATATGATGTTATGGAATTGGTTTCGGCCTTTGGTAAGAACCGTGGTGCTTGGCTTAAAAATTCTGCACAGGGCATTGACGAATCTTCCGTAATCCCCAGAGAAGGAACTGATCAAATTGGCAGGATTGTAACTTTGCCTCATGATTCCTCGGACATTGAAGAAATCATGCAGGAAATTGAAACACTTGCAGGGGATGTATTAGAAAGGCTTAATGAACGAAAACTCTCCTTCAAGCAAGTTTCTGTAACAGTAATAACCTCGCACTTTAAAACCTACAGCAAGAACAAAACACTTAATCTTCCTTCCTCGGAAAAAGACATAATTCTGGATACTGCACACTCCATGCTTTCCCATTTCTTCGAAGAGCACGATGTTTCGGCTCGTCGTGTAGGTATAATGGTTTCAGGTTTACAGGAAGCATCATCCCAAACAATGCTTTCAAGTTATTTTTAACAGCTTTTATCAAAGAAGACCATCAAAAACTTCTGCCCCTTCGAGTTTTTCAGGTCCAATAACTTCTCTCTCTAATATCTCCTGATTCATACGAATTGGTGCATTTGCCCTGAGAGCGATTGCAATGCAATCACTTGGTCGTGCATCAAATTCCATGTTGACACCATTTTTTTGGATAGTGATGCTTGCATAAAAGATCCCATCGATCATTTCGTCAATAACAACGCTCTCGACAGAAATATCAGTCCTCTGGAGGATGTTTATTAAAAGATCGTGAGTCAGCGGACGTGGTGCCATCTGGTCATTGAATGCCTGATTGATTGAAAGGGCTTCCAGATGACCAATATAAATCGGGACAAGGTCTCCGTTATTACTTTCCAGAATGGTCGCCGTGGCAACACCCTCCGGAACAGCAATTTCATAAATTCCCTTTACTGAAACTTCACAAACACCTTCATACCCCTCCATGCTATATTTTTTAGGAGGTATTCTATTAATAGGTACGTGTTGCGATGTTGATTATATGGATGTCCAGATCCCAATTATTAACAGTATAACTGCAAGTACAAAAAAATATTTTGTATAGCGGCAACCTCCAGGTGCGAGTACACTGCATTTGGCAGTGTTTTGTTCAGGAGTTTCTTCTTGTATTTCTTCTCTTGTATCATCAGTGTTCAGTGAAATCCCTCCGTTTTTAGATATGGTATATTGATAATCCTAAATTTAAAAGTTCTGCATGGGTTTTATCTATCGATTCTATCAACAATGTAGATTTCAGGGTTTAGCAAGCCTTCAGGGATCTTATTTCCAAACCAGTTCCCGCCAAGATAATCAGGTGGGAGCATGCATGGTTGCGTATTCCACAATTCAAAATGCAACATGCTGGGATTTCTGTTTTTCAGCTTTTGTATGTACAAAGGAGACTTCTCATCAATATTCTCAGAATTGAGCACCATTCCCACGCTTCCAATAATATTTCCTACCTGGATGCTTTCATGGAGTTCAACAGAAACGTCTCCCAGTTCTGCATACTTGCAAAAAAGTCCACTTTCTGTTTTAATGGTTACATAAAAAGTCTCATTCCAGTAAGGCAGGATTTCCGGTGATGTCATGATTCCCACATCAACAACAGTGCCCTCTTCAAGTGCGCTGACTTCACTTCCTGTCGGGGCGTAAATATCAATACCGCAATGTATTCTGTCCTTTCGGTCTTCAAGAAATGATCCATCTGCTCCTTTTTCCGGGAGACAAACTTTATGATTCAAAAACAAGGTGCACTTATTGTTTTCCATGTCCCTGATTTGGTGGAAGGTTAACTTCCATATGGGTAATTAGAAATCGTTTATTGTGAGTTGTCTGCAGTGGCATTCTTCACCGGGCACTTCAATGGGATAGATGCTTGTAAGGCATCCAAGGCACAATTCCTCGCGGTCAATTCCTATCGCTTTGATAAGTCCTTCAATACTCAGGTATCCAAGGGAATCAGCATTAATTGCATTCTTTACGTTTTCCACTTCTCCGCTGGATGCAATGAGTTCCTCGCGGGTACCCATATCAATTCCCATGTAACATGGAGCAATTATTGGAGGACTTCCTATTCTTGCATGGATTTCAGAAGCACCGGCTTTTCGGACCATGTTTATGATCTTACGTGAAGTTGTTCCTCTGACAATACTATCGTCAATAAGGATTACTTTTTTCCCGGTTATGTTTTCGTCAATTGTATTCATTTTGAGACGTACTGCGGTTTCGCGCATTGCTTGTCCCGGGAGAATGAATGTCCTGCCTATATACCTGTTTTTCATAAGACCTTCTTCATAGCGAAGTCCCGATTCATATGAATATCCAATTGCTGAAGTAATGCCTGAGTCCGGCACAGGGGATACAACATCAGCATCTACGGGATGCTCTTTTGAAAGCTCCCTGCCGATTTTTTCCCTGACTTTATAGACCAGCCGGCCATCGATAATGGAATCAGGTCTTGCAAAATAAATATACTCGAAAACACAGTGAGATGAACGTGATTTTTTGTAAATTTGATGGCTTTCAAATTCACCATCTTTGAAAATAATAACTTCTCCGGGCTTTACATCACGAATGAGTTCACCGTTCAAAGTATCAATAGCAACACTTTCGGAAGCTACTACAAACCCACCATCAATTTTCCCAATACAAAGGGGCTTAAATCCAAGGGGATCCCTTACGGCTATTAGCTGGTCATCAATCATGATTGCCAGAGAATAGGATCCTACCAATCTGGCCATGACGTTTTTAATGGATTCAATTGGTTCGTGGCGCAACAGTTCTTTTACAAGAAGGTGTGCAAGAACTTCAGTGTCGGAATTCGTGATGAATATCCTTCCCTCGCTCTCTAACTCACTTCGCAATTTTGTTCCATTAACCAGATTCCCGTTATGTGCAATTGCAACGGTGCCGCTCTTGTAGCTAACAATCAGAGGTTGACAATTTTCAATCCTTGAGTCGCCGGTTGTGGAATATCGAACATGTCCGATGCCAACCTTTCCTTTTAGATTGATTATGTCGTCTCTGGAATAGACTTCAGGGACAAGGCCCATGCCTTTGATAGAGCGAACGCTCTCACCATCATGGATAGTTACGCCGGTAGATTCTTGCCCTCTGTGCTGCAAGGCGTAAAGGGCATAATATATCTGAAGTGCAGCGGTTTCGCTATGGGGTTCTCCGTCCATTAGAACGCCCACGACACCGCATTCTTCTTTCATTTACACCTCAGTAAAAAAAGAAATTTAGTATTTACACTTCAATTGCCATTTGTAGCTTCTCATCCTTGAAGTCTTGCCGAATCCACAGGAAGTACACTGTTTTGTATGAATGTTGAGTGATACGCTTCCACAGCGTCTGCATTTAGCATGTGTACGCTTCTGTCTTTTTCCCCTTGAGGGAGTACCTTTTGACATCTGTTAGTCACCTTCTATATCTCAATAATCGTAACGGATCTGCCTTCATGTTCCTATTATTCATATAGGTTACGGAGATACGTAAACAACATTATCTCCTCGTATAACTACGCTACCGATCTTACGTACGATTTCTTCGTCTTTGAGTTCTTCGGCTTCTTCAAGTACCAGATTCATATGTACGTCGTAACCCTGAAGTGTTCCGCGAAATTCTCTGGCTCCTTTCAGCCTGACAATAACGGATGCGTTCAATGCGTTGTTCAATATGTCCAGAGGTCTGTTTCCCATAGTGTATTGCCTCGTGTGTAAACTTGTGATAAAGTGTAGTGTAATTGTTAATGCTCATGAGTCAAAAAACCCATTGATTAGAGTCACATTTGTTGCAAATACTATATATAAACCTATCGAAGATAATGTGCATTATTCGGATTAGTCTCCATAAAGGTGAATTTTTATGAGTGGATCACAGGTTTTACTGACAATTGCGGGCTCTGACTCTAGTGGAGGAGCTGGTATTGAAGCGGATATAAGAACATTTGCAGCTTTGGGATATCATCCCTCATGCGCAATTACTTCAATAACTTCCCAAAACACCACAGGAGTTCTGGATACTTTTGACATCCCTGTTTCCCATATTGTCTCACAGGTAGATGCTGTGTGTACGGATATGAGAGTCAGGTGGGCAAAAACAGGAATGCTGTCGAATGTTGAGATCGTGAAATGCGTTGCAGAATGCATAAAGAAACAAGGTATGAAAGTTGTCGTAGATCCTGTAATGGTTGCAGAATCAGGTGGCTCATTGCTCAAAGAAGATGCTGTCGACATACTCAGGGATACATTACTCCCGCAATCCCTTGTTACAACTCCTAATATTATGGAAGCTGAGGCACTTTCCGGTGTTTCCATAAAAACATGGAAAGATGGAAAGAAGGCCGCTCGCAGGATTGCAGATTGTGGTATTAATAACGTAATCATAACCGGTGGACATCTTGATGCTTCAGATCTGGTTTACGAGGCAGAAAACGATCGTTTTACCACAATACCCGGCAGGTTTGTTAAAGGTGGTACTCACGGTTCAGGATGTACGTATTCTTCTGCACTGCTTGCATACCTTGCGAGGGATCTGGATATGGCAGAAGCTGCAAGATGTGCAAAGCGTTTTGTTGAAAATGCAATTTCCGGAAGTCCTCATGTTGGAAGTGGAAAGTCTCCCGTAGATCCCCTAGCATCCCTTCGCACTTCAGCACATCGATATAGTGCAATGAAAGAGGTCATGAATGCTTCAGATATGCTGGTTTCAGAATCTTCTTTCTCAAAACTGGTTCCCGAAGTTGGTACAAATATTGCCATGGCTATCCCGGGAGCATTGACCATTTCTGATGTAGCAGGTATTACAGGTAGGATAGTACGTTCCGGAAACAAACCTGAAATGGCAGGACATGTGGATTTCGGAGCAAGCAGTCACGTGGCACGAATTATCCTTGCTGCAATGGAGCAGGATCCACGTTTCAGGGCGGCTATGAATGTCAAGTATTGCAGGGAAGTCCTGACAGTATGCAGCCAGATGGGGCTTGGAGTCTCTTCCTTTGACCGTGAAGATGAACCAGAAGAAAGCAATACTATGGATTGGGGTGTCTCCTATTCAATAGAACGATATGGTCGCGTTCCCGAAATAATCTATGATGAAGGTGGAATTGGGAAAGAACCGATGATCCGTATCCTCGGAAGAGATGCCACTGCCGTGGCTTCCATTGCATTGGAAATCGCCGGCAGGCTCAAAGTTTAAACTCTTTAGCTACATCTAAATTTAAATACTGTAGGCAACAAACCTGTATGAGAGGAGCGTTTGCTTCTCTCAATTCGATGGGGGTTCCTATAATCTTACAAATCGAGTTATTCTATTCAAGTCTTGCAATTCTGGCGGCAACAATATTTCTTGTGCTTGTTCTACGGCTTCTTTTCAGGAAAGTTTCATTATTCAAAGTAGATTCCCTTATCAGGAATGCCGTTTTCGTGATTGTTGGATTCATTGGTTTCCTGCTTGTTATATTTGCTCTTCCTATATCTGGTGACTCAAAACAGGTGATTGTCAGCGCTATTGGAATTGTTGTAGGTGCTACTGTTGCTCTCTCTTCCACGACATTCGTATCCAACGGGATGTCGGGGATTATGCTCAGGCTGTCTCATCCTTTCAGCGTGGGGGATTATATCCGTAGTGGTGACGTGTTCGGCAGGGTTTCCCAGAAAAACCTGTTTTATACAGAAGTCCAATCTATAGACCGTGACATAATCACAATACCAAACCTAAAATTAATGTCAAATTCCCTTACAACCATATTGTCATCAGGGACAATAATTTCCACTACGGTTTCACTTGGTTATGATATCCCTCATGAACGCATAGAACAAGCTCTTCTCGATGGTGCCAAAAAAGCAGGCCTTGAAGATTCCTTTGTTCATGTTTTCGAGCTTGAGGATTTTTCTGTAACTTATAAGGTTGGTGGATTGCTGAAAAACGTGGCATCTCTTCTCACAGATAAATCAAATTTCAATAAGGCTGTTCTGGATAGCCTTCATGAATCCCACATTGAGATTGTTTCTCCCACTTTTATGAACCAAAGGCTGCTCTCGTAAAAACGCGTTTTTGTACCACCAGTTGCAAAAGAGATCGAAATTCATACTCCTGAAGAAGATTACATTATTAAAAAAAGCCCTGAAGATGTCATATTTGATCTTGCAATAGAGGCTGAGGTTATAGACAAGGCACAAAAGGCAGTGTCAGACTTTGGGGATCAGATCAAGGTTCTTGAGACAAAATTAGCCGATCTCCCGGAGGATATCCTTTCAGAGAAAATGCAGGTACTCGAATCCCTGAAAAAGAAAGAATCTGATATTGAAAAGATGCTCGAAGCCATTCAGGAGACCTCCGAACCGGAAAGTATAAGCCCGCCTGAAGGAATCATACGCTTAAAAGCACTCGAGCATCTGAAATCCATTGTTGACTCACTAAACTCTGAGTTTACATATTTATGCGATAATGTGGAAAAAATGTACATTCTTCCGGATTCCGCTAATCCTGTTGTTCAAGAGGGTGATTCGGAAGCTGATCGGGTTGAATGATCTTCTGAGATTCTAAAAGAGTCCGACTTTAAAGGGAGAAATTATGGACATAATATCTTATTTTATCTATTCTTTTGTATCCCTTTTTGTTATCGTTAGTCCCATCGGTGCCCTCATAACTTTCATCTCACTAACAAGTACAATGACCTTGTCGGAGAAAAACAAGATTGCAAAACAAGCAGTTACCCTGGCATGTTTTATTGCCTTATTTTTTGCGCTAACTGGCGACATAATTTTGGCTTTCTTCGGTATAAATGTGGACACCCTAAGAGTTGCAGGTGGTCTCCTTCTTTTTAAAATTGCATTTGATATGATGCTTGCACATGTTTCCCGGGAAAGTATTACTGAAGGGGAAATCAGTGAATCAATGAATCGTGAAGATATCTGGATATTTCCCATTGCACTGCCCATGATGACCGGGCCGGGTACCATTACCACCGTTATACTTCTTTCCGGTAGCACAGAGTCAGTTTTTCAGCAATTCGTAGTAATTCTGGCAATTTTACTGACCTTCTCAATCTGCTTTGTTACACTGCTCTTTTCCAGAAGGATTTATAAGTATATTGGATACACCGGAACTCTTGTAATAACAAGATTATTCGGTTTGTTCCTTGCAGCTCTGGCAGTTGATTTCATTACAAAAGGTATATGGAATATTTACACAGGGTTTGTGCTCTAAACCCTGTTATTACTGTTTTATCTTACAATCAAAACGAGCACTTTTCCGAATTCAAGAACATCGACTGCCCTACCTTCGGATGTAATTTCCCTTTCAATGCCCACAGCTTCGGATTCAAGTTCAAATATTTCTTCCCCTAAGGCAACTGTGATCTTTCCGGATTCAATCATATCCGCAACGTCTGTAGGGTTAAGAGCTTTGAGTGCTCCAATAATCTGGCCTGCCTGTTTCCTGTATTTTGGCCCAATAATTCCCATGTTGGGTTTAACTTCTTTTGCAACATGTTCAAATTCGGGTTTTCCGTCCATGACTTCAATGGGTGAATTGGTAACTCCTGCAAGATCAGCTGTGTCCCCAAACCCGCCATAGATTTCAATCTTTGAAAGAGGTGCATTAAGGGCTATTCCATGATCGGATTTGTATCTACGGATGCTGCTTGCAATCTCTGTTATGAGTTCGCCCTGCTTCTCCGCTTCATCGCTGATCATGGCTTCATCTGCCACTGGCCAGTCTTGCACATGTACGCTTCCGTTTCCGATGTGTGAATAAACTTCCTCCGCAAAGAAAGGTGCAAAAGGAGCGATTATTCTGGTAATGGCATCGAGTGTCACGTAAAGTGAATACTTTGCAGCCATTTTGCCAGTCTCATCTTCTCCGTATAATCTTGACTTAGCAAGCTCAATATAGTTGTCTGCAAGAGTTTCCCATGCAAAACCACGAATTGCTTTGTATGCTTCATCAAACTGGTGCTTGTCCATGCTGTCTGTAACGTCTGCAATAAGACGATTCAGTTTGCTGAGCAACCATAGGTCTACGGCTCCAAGCTCAGCAGGTTTGGCAATGCTGTCAATTGAACCTTCCAGGTGGTTCATGGAGAAGCGGAAAATGCTCCACATTTTGTTGAAAAAACGAGATCCTGATACGACATCTTTCCATCTGAACATCACATCTGATCCGGGAGATCCGCCGATTGCAGCCCATTGCCTGAAGGCATCAGCACTGTAATCTTTTGTCACTTCTTCAGGTGAAATGATGTTTCCTCTGGACTTGCTCATCTTGTGACCGTCTTCTCCCAGTACCATTCCATTAATGAGGATTGACTCCCATGGTTTGCTGTCCAGAAGTGCTTTTGCACGGAGTATGCTGTAGAATGACCAAGTACGAATAATGTCGTGTCCCTGTGGACGAAGCTGTGTTGGAAGTCTCAGTTCATGATCGCTGAGCCATCCTGAGACATGAAGGGCTGTAAGTGATGAATCCATCCATGTGTCAAGGACATCTTCCTCGGCTTCAAATTCAGTAGAGCCACATTTACAGGCTTCAGGTGGTTGGGTCTGTGTGGGATCAAGAGGTAACCATTCTTCCTTTGCAATCTTTGTTTCACCACATTTCTTACAGTACCAGACAGGAATTGGAGTTGCAAAAATCCTCTGCCTTGAAATACACCAGTCCCATTCCATGGTGTTTGTCCAGTTCTGGAGGCGGATTTTCATATATTCAGGAATCCACTCGATTTCATCGGCAGTCTCAAGGATTTCATTATTTTCAATTTTCACGAACCATTGCCTCTCGGAAAGAATCTCGATTGGTGTTTTGCATCTCCAGCATGCGCCTACATTCTGCTCGAGTGGTTTCTGGTCGTACATGTAGCCTTCTGCCTGAAGGTCATCAATAATTGCTTTCTTACATTCAGCAGATGACATGCCTTCGTATTTGCCTGCGATTGCAGTCATTTTCCCATTGCGATCAAAGGCTTTCCTCAGGGGTAGGTTATGTTCAGCCCACCATCTGACATCCTGCTTGTCACCGAAAGTACAGATCATAACGACCCCTGTACCAAATTCGGGGTCTACTTCCTTGTCAGCAATAATTGGTACTTCATGGCCGAAAATAGGAACTTTTAGTTTGTCACCCACATTCTTGTT
>CAZHNA010000031.1:0-14574 GCA_964532775.1 uncultured Methanosarcinales archaeon | reverse complement strand
CCCAAAAATCGTTATCGGTGATGAACCTACTGGAAACTTAGACAGCCATTCAAGTGATATGGTTTATGAACTACTCCGAAAGCTTAATCGGGAAATGGGACAAACATTTATCCTTGTTACCCATGATGAAAACATGGCAAACAAAACAGATCGTATAGTAAGAATTGTTGACGGTAAAATTGTTGATTCCTGAGGAATATTATGGATTACCATGGCGGAAATGTTGGACGGGTTTTTGTATTGAAAATGGATCATGGCGATGATGTACTCGCTGAACTTGAAACCTTTGTAGCAGCAGAAAATGTCACTTCTGCTTTTATGTTCATGCTAGGGGCACTTTCTGAAGGAAACGTCGTCGTGGGTCCAAAAGAAAAGCAGACTCCTCCAACTCCCATGTGGTTTCGGTTTAATGACCCACATGAGATTATCGGGATAGGAAACGTTTTCAATGAAAATGGAAAACCAAGAATCCACCTCCATGCATCCATTGGAAGAGATGGCAACACCACTACAGGATGCATAAGAGAGGAAAGTGAGGTATTTATGGTGACTGAAATTTTTGTCCTTGAAATTGATGATATGGACGCCGAGCGTGTTTTAAATGAAGAACTCGGATGTTCACCAATATGTTTCAAAAAGGATGAGAGGGCATAAGGTTAATTCATTTCCTTAAGTCTTTCAATTGTTTTCTTTTTATTCTCAAATTCAGTTGTCAATTTTGCCTCGTGGCATTTGACATATTCATTAAGAGGAATACAAAGACGATAATATTTAGAAGGACGCCCACGTTCACGAGTGCTCTTTTCATCCCAGCTTTCAATTATCCCCTATTCGCACAACGGACGCATGGCAACACTGACTTCCGGTTGGTGAAGTCCTGCTATCTTCTCAATTTCTCTGGAAGTCAGGGATTCTCTATCAAGTAAACTCACAACAGAAAGGGATTCAATTCTTGAAATCCCCAGCATTTGAAGAAGTAAGGCAATTTCATTCTTGTTGCCATCCAAGAAAGTAGGATGGAAATTAGCCATTAATACCAATTATTCTTTTTTCTTTATATATTTTGGTATTATAATGCCTTGCGAATATAACATGTCCACTATTTCAATTCCCAAACAGAGGCAAGTATATTATACAGAGAAATCCTATTTCATCATATACAGGCTATAGGTGAAAATATGAGCTACATCGGAGAGGAAAACAGATTCAGGATCGAGAAAATCCACGCCAGGGAAATCCTGGACTCTCGGGGCAATCCGACTGTGGAAGTAGATGTGTACACAAAAGCAGGCTTTGGAAGAGCAAGTGTACCATCCGGTGCGTCTACCGGCAGCAATGAAGCCCTTGAATTAAGGGACAAGGAAGATGACCGTTACAATGGAAAAGGAGTCCTTGATGCTGTTGATAATGTTAACACCACCATCGCCACTGAACTGGCTGGTTTGGATATAAGGAACCAGCGTGAAATTGATGGCTTGATGATAGCTCTTGACGGAACCGAAAACAAGATGACATTTGGTGCAAATGCCATTCTTGGAGTATCCATGGCCGTTGCGAGAGCAGCAGCTGATTCACTAAACATGCCTTTATACAGGTATCTTGGCGGAACAAACGCTTTTGCATTACCTGTCCCCACAATGAATGTTCTCAATGGTGGAAAACATGCAGGCAATGAGCTTGCAATTCAGGAATTCATGATCCAACCCAAGGGAGCAGATACTTATTCCAACGCTGTTCGCATGGGAAGCGAAACCTATCAGGCTCTCGGAAAAATCCTTGAAGACAAATATGGTGCTTCCGCAACAAATGTTGGATATGAAGGGGGATACGCACCACCTATTGGCCAGACCACTGATGCACTTGATGCATTGGTCAGTGCGATTGAAGAAGCAGGGTACACTGAATCAGAAATTACTATTGGGCTTGATGCCGCTGCTTCAGAATTTTTCGATGGTGAAAATTACGCAATTGACGGCAACCTTCTATCACCTGAAGAACTAACTGATTTTTATGTGGAACTCGTTGAAACCTATCCGATTCTTTCGATTGAAGATCCTTTCCATGAAGAATCTTTTGAAGATTTTGCTAACCTCACAAATGAAGCATGGGAAACCATTATTGTTGGGGATGATCTCTTCGTGACCAACGTATCACGTCTTGCAAAGGGTATCGAAATGGAAGCTGGAAACGCTCTTCTTTTGAAAGTCAATCAGATAGGAACACTTTCTGAATCTTTTGATGCTGCAAATCTTGCCAGCCGCAGCGGTTACAGCGTAGTGGTAAGCCACCGCTCTGCAGAAACCGAGGATGACTCCATCGCCGACATATCGGTTGCATTAGGCGCGGATCTCATCAAAACAGGAGCTCCTGCAAGAGGAGAAAGGACTGCCAAATACAACCAGCTACTCAGAATAGAAGAAGATCTGGGTGATGCTGCAAGGTATGTGCAACTCTAAAAAAGAGATCATTGATGTATGAATTCGGGATAGCAAGGCGGCATATATTCTCCAAAAGGAGAAATGCTGCCTTTTCGGTTATTGCAGTGGCACTTGCAATTACAGTAATCGTAGTCCTGATGTCATTGATGTCCGGATTTCAAGCAGATCTTATTGATAAAACCGTCGAAAATTCTCCCCACATTACTATTTCTCCTGAAGAAGACGATTTTATCCACTTATACAATCATTACACAACTGCCATTGAGGAAATACCCGAAGTGGTTGTAGCATCCCCTTTTCTTTCAGGCCAAATAGCCATTACATACAGAGACGAATCTGCCGGAGCAAATATTTACGGAATTATTCCAGAAGCTGAAAACACCGTCCTGAATCTTGAAGACGACATGATTGAAGGAAACTTTTTTGATTTGTCCCGTACTAGTTCCGGAATCATATTGGGTGACAATCTGGCTGAATCCCTTGGTGTCTCTACAGGAGATAGGGTGGATATTATTGTTCCCGGCTATATTGATGCATCCCTGAAAGTTATAGGGCTAATCAATACCGGAACCTCTCAGGATGAAAGTCTGGCCTATACTAAACTGTCCTTGCTTCAGGATTTAGCTGGTGCAGAGGGAGTTGTCAGCGGAATTTCCGTGAGAGTTTCCGATCCATATCTTGCAGAAGAAGTTGCACAGGATATTGAAAGCAGTGTAGGACTTGAAGCAAACAGTTGGATCGAAAACAATAGCGAACTACTTGGGTTACTCAATACACAAGCCACTGTCACGTGGATTTATTATATACTGATTTACATGACCGCTGGTTTTGGAATTGCAAACGCTCTTATTAACATCGTTATGGAAAAGAAAAGTGAGATAGGAATGTTGATGGCAATGGGTGCATCAAAAAGAAGTATAACCCTGATATTTGTCATCGAATCTTCAATACTTGGTAGTATCGGACTCATAACCGGAATGATAATTGGATACTTATCGATACTCGTAATTGGTTCTTACGAGATCCCTTTACCAGAATCTGAATTCTATTTTGGACTCAATACCTTGCCCTTAAGAGTTGAATTAAGTAATTTCATTTACGCTGCATCGTTTGCATTTGTTATCAACCTTCTTGCAGGAATATATCCTGCACGAAAAGCAGCAAATCTTAACCCCGTGGAAGCAATCGAAGGTGTCTAATTAGAAATCAAAAAGAGAGCTCTGGTTTTTAGAATTAGTTTTCTGGGAGTTACCCGTATCTTCATAGTTCTTTGCTATGAAGTTGTCACTCTCTTTTGGAGTATTGGTAAAATCAAAAAGCCCTTTTTGTTTTGAATCGTGATCGAGAGTTGCTATATCTACCCCGAACACTCCAAGAATGCGCTCTACCGGAGGCAACATCTGTTTCTGGATGTAATAATCGACATCCAACTGGATATTGTTTTCTTTGACATAGTCAGGGTCTTCAGCCCTTTCAACAAAAAGTCCTTTTCCTGCAATTATCACAAAGGGAATTCTTTCACCAATTGAAGGACGTATTCCGGTGCGACGTTCAAGCTTCTCAACGACAGTAAGATGAGGTTGCCTATTTTTGTAGCTGGAAGGCTTCTTGGAAAAAGTCTTTGTTAAAATCAGATCTTCTAAAACTTCCGCATCGTTTCGAACATCAACGTTTCGTACCCTATCAACTGTCTGCTGGACATGTGCTACTGCTTTTTTTATGTTACCTTCCTTAAGCACATATTCCAGAACCTGATTAAGCATCTTAGAAGTAAGTTCGCACCAATCTCTTCTTACAGTTTCAAGTCCCTTGACTTTGATCTTATCGGTCCAACCCTGTGATCCGGGTTCGAAGATCCATTGTGCATATCGTTTCTTGGCAACAAGAAGCACACGTCGTGCAAGAGCTTCAAATTCAAGCTCCATCGGATCAGGAAGTGAGTCTGTTACTATTGATGCTACTTTTTTCCCTACAAGTGCGGAATCGTCAGGGCTGAATTCTTCCTCCATGAATTCCCTGCCTTCCGGAGACATACAATGGACAAATACACTATCTGTATCACCATAGACTACGGAGAGATCAACTAGCCTGTCCTGAGGAGTACTTATTACCTCATCTTTCAGGAAAGCTTTTCCCCCTCTTAGCACAACAGTCCCGATTTGATCACATACAATTTTTTCAGTCCTGGAAATGTTGTCCCTTCCAATAGCAGTAACAGAGCCTGCCATCTCCAGACTGTAAAGCCTTGCCCTTGCATATCCTGAATAGCCATAAAAACTATTCAACAAAATCTTCAAGGCAAGCTGAGTGGCATCCAGTACACGATAGTCATTCTTATCCGTGGCGTTTTTCATCTGCCTCTTGGTCTCACTTCTCTGCTCCAGCAAATTTTCCAAGACAGCAGGTACAATTCCCTTGTAAATATTCGGTTTCACAAAACGTGCACCTGTTGGAGAATTTATTACGTCCTCATCACTATAGCTATCGCCTTCAAGTACAGTTGTATAGCACAGATTATGTGCCATGATTATGGTTGGGTAAAGAGATTTGTAGTCAAGTACAAGGACGTTTTCATGAAGACCTTTTTTAGGCTCAAGCACGGCACCACCTTTCAAATTTTCATTAAGGTGACGTCTAGCCCCGGAAGTCCTGTCATCAGGCTTCGAGGACATTACTCTTCCCTTTTTACCGAATTCTGTTAGCAGCAGTTGCTCCACCATATTCGTCTGGCCACCGCTGATCACATCTTGTATGATAGTCCCGCTACCTTGCGAAAGTGCAATATATTTATCAAGGAGTTTTAATTCAAGAACAAGTTCAAGGGCTAATTCTGAATCCCGTCGGGCATAATCTACAAATTTCTTTAACTTTTCCCCATCATCATTCCAGTGCTCTTCCATCTCACCTGCAGAAACATCCAGTTTTTCCCTGCCGAGTAACTCCTGAGACACATTACGTAATGTATAACGCTTGAGACTGAATTGTTGCCTTATTATCGGCAATGCATCAACAACCACACGACCAGGGATAGAAACCAGTGTTTGTATCCCAATTTTTCGATAGGAAAGATATCTACGATCTCTACCTACACCAGAGTCAATATTATGTCCACTGCTATTCAGGATCTTAACTCTATCAACAATGTAAGGGACATCAAATCCATTGCTATTATATCCGGAAATTGTATCCGGATCATATTTTCTGAATATTTCAAAAAACCTTTTAAGAAGAGTGGATTCGTCTACGCAAGCTTCAACATCGTTAGCCATACCCTTAGCAGGTTTCGCCATCAAAACAACGGTCTCTTTCCCCTCAAAGGCCGGGCTAAATGACATGCTCACCATTATAACCGGGGACCTATCTGGGGTGGGCATATTCCCGTCTTCAGGAAGGCATTCAATATCAAAAGCAAAATGCTTAAGAAATGCCGATGCTTTACGATCGCTTTCTCTAATTTCAGAGAGCTCCAGAATCTCGTCACATGCATAACCGGAAGGATTTATTTTCTTGCCCGTTACGTTAAACCAACGCATGCCATGGAAATCATTGTCTATCAGGTATCTTGTCCTGAATAGTATATCTGCTTCATAAACAGCTTTAACCCCTGCCATTCCAGCAATATCATCCCTTATCTCAGGAACATTGCCAGGATCATGTGTGAACACCTGAAGCATCGGTTTCTTCGTTTTTTGATAACCAACCGGTTCAAATCGCTGAACAAGTTCTACTTTTTTCACCTGAGAAAATTGTTCCTGTATCTCATGTGAAAGGATTTCCAGATCATTCTCAGAATTAACATAAAAATAGGGTTCAACCCCGGGAACGTGGCAACAGATACTCTTCCCTTCATCCGTTTTCCCGAAAAGCCTGATAACAGGCCCGGATTCCTGTCGGAAATAATCAGCATCTATCAATTGGAAATGTCTGTTTTCTATAGATGAAGGCATAGCACAACTCACTTTTATCTGAAACCACCGCTCTGTAAAGCCACCTTTCTTATGTTTTTACTCGTATATATGTCCACTTCCCGAAATGGAAATCCCATACAATTGGTAAAGCACATTAATCAGATCTAATAAAAAAAGTAAGAAAAATGCCCGGAGCGTGACTCGAACACGCGACCTCCAGATGTCTCAGGAGACATGGGAGCACCCATCAAGTATTACCCTATGAGTCTGGCGCCCCAACCAACTAGGCTACCCGGGCAGGTAGAATCTAAAAAGAACATTTTCATATTAAAGCATATCGGTTAAAAAAAGAATGGGGAGAAGCTCCGGTTAGTAGCCAGTAGCTTCTGCGAATTCTTTGAGAACGAGTGGATCAGATGTTGCACCTCTTATTTGGAATACATAGCTGCCGTTATTCCACACATATGCATATCGCTCCACAGAAGTTCCTTTTTCTGTTACATACCAAACAATGCGAGTTGCAAAATGATCATTTATAGATTCTTCAACAAACCTGTTTCCAATTGCTAATGGAGGAAAAGTTGCTTTGTAGCTGTTAACCAGATTTTCAGCACCATCTTCTGAAGGAGTTTCGATTGTTGTTACGGATACATCAAAGTCATTACCTTTGTAAATGCCTTGAGATGCTTCTACAAAATCAGATTCATTACAGCAGCCATCAAGTACTTTGTCCATGGAAAGTTCCCGTACACCAAGATACTCAAACCCTGTAGGAATTTCTTCAAGTACTACCATATTTGAAACGTTGATTTCAGTCTCTTCCTCGCCAACACCCGGATCAGTGCATCCAGACACTGCCAGCATTATAAGTGTGATTGACAATAATAATACAATATTTTTTGATTTCATAGGCACAACCTCCATAAAACAGGAGTTTTAGAAAGCAGATAAAGCAAATATTTGAAATTTATCGGAAAATAGATTTAAAAAAAAAAAGAGTTAGAAGGGATTAATCCCTTCTAATTGGTTAAATTTAGTTTCTCCTCACGAGGTAAGCAACTGCAAGAAGTCCACCGATTGCGAGAACTGCTTCAAATCCAGGAGTACCTGGTTCTTCTTCAGTTTCTTCGCCGTCATCGACTTCAGTCTCGTTGACTTCAGTATCGTTGACTTCAGGTTCATCGACATCAGGTACATCAGGCTCAGTATCGTTGACTTCAGGTTCATCGACACCAGGTACATCAGGTACATCTGGGGTCTCATCGCCTTCGCCTTCGATTGTTGCTTCCTGCATCAAATAGAACCTGTCAGGACCTTCTGCGCCCTTGAAGAATATTCCATCCATGATTTCAAGAGTGTCATCATCTGGAACATCGAGGTCATTGTCAGGGTCTGTGGACATTTCAATGACGCCACCTGTATGGGAGTCGACAATTAGCTCTCCGAATTCGTCATCTTTATCAAGGATCTGACCATCGTCAGAAATCTGGAAGATACCTTCGATAACACAGAGACTGTCAACCTGTCCCTGGAACACTTCATCAACGTGGACCATTAGGGTAACAATATCTTCAGAGTCAAGGATATCCTGCTCGTAGAACCAGGTCTTGTTTGCCTGAGTTGCCTCGGAGGTGGAGATGATCTTGTCATCAACGAAGTCACCGTCTTTGGTAAGCTCGAGCCAGACCTTGTCACCATCGACATCAATCTGCTGTGGGGAAATTGCATAGCCTTCGCCAAGTTCAATTGTTTCACCGGTTCTCAGGGTGTAGCTATCGTCGTCATCCATGAGAATCTTGGAAAGCTGAGCTACATCGTTGTCAACTACGAAGTATTCCTCTGCAAGGAATCCGATCTTGGCAAAGGTGTACTCAGTTGCACTGGTTGTGCTTTCTGTGAAGCCAAACTCTGTAGTCTGACCATTTTTCATGGTAGCATTGTAGGTAAGGTCTCCACCGACAATAGCTCCATCAGAATCAAAGTCAACAGTCATGTTTTCTGAGTGCTCGCCTGTGTCAAGGTCAAGCCAGAAACCAGCAAAGTTTGTTGCATTCCACATAAATGTGGTTGTGCCTATTTCGACAACTTCACCGCGTACTTCTATAGCGGCACTTGCTGCGCCAACAGCTGCCAAAACCATTAAAGCGGCTACTGCGAATGTTAGTAACTTATTCATTATTTTCCTCCGTTCTAATTTGTAGTAGGTCAAGGTAATAAGCGATAATTAGAGTGAACATTAACCAATAGATGTTCAATCAAAGCTTTCATCAAAGAACAATACGTCCATTGACGAAAGTCAACTCATCACCCTCTAATCCCGTCATATTGGTTAGCAACTTTGTAATAGGACAATTGCCTATTAAATCTTTTGTGGTCTCTTAATCAAAAAATCGCCCTTTTTGATAGTGAATATCGACATTTACAACGTCATATGACGAATCTAATCTTCTTTTATTAAATAGATCAACGTCTATTTGCCATCAAATATTCGTATATTGTCGATATTCAAATTTGTGATTGGAAGAGGAATAATAATCTGTGACCTTACAAAAAAGAGTAAAAAGCTTAGTGCATGTTGGATTTTCGTTTTTGATTTCAATACCTTTATATGTAAGTCTTTCCATAAGATTCACTACGAAATAAATCTAATGTCTTTAATATATTAGGCAGTGACCTGCCTGCAAATGTTATCAAAAGGAGTGCGATTATAGTATGTTTAACGGTTCAGAAGAAATATCGATGGAAGATGCCGCAAACAGGGTCAAAACCGGCATTCCTGGTTTCGACGAGCTATGTGGAGGGGGACTCATCCGAGATAGGACATACCTCGTCTCAGGTACCTCCGGTGCAGGGAAAACCATCTTTTCTATCCAGTTTATTTATAACGGCATTGTAAAACATGGCGAAAACGGTATAATAGTAGCAACAGAAGAGCGTCCTGAGCAAATTAGAGAAAATATGCTTAATTTTGGCTGGGATCTTCAGGCTCTTGAGGATGAAGGAAAACTTGCTATTATAGATGCCTGCTCTACAAAGATTGGAATTCCTTCACAGGAAAAATATGTCGATGTAAGACCTTTTGACACTCGATCCATGATGGATCAAATAATTGCAACTCAGGAAGAAATCGATGCAAAAAGAGCACTGGTAGATTCTACAACTTCAATTAGCTTTTATTTGCATGATCCTGCAAGAATAAGAGTGGAACTCCTCAAATTAAGCACAACACTTGAAATCATAGGATTAACTTCCATGATGACATGTGAAATTATTGACGAGACAAACCCCTCTAGATTCGGAGTCGAAAATTTCGTCACAGATGGTACTTTTGCACTTTACTATGGCAGGCGTGACAACGTCCACTCCCGCAGTGTAGAAATATACAAAATGCGAGGATCTGATCACAGTAAGAAAGTTCACCCATATGATATTACAAAAGAAGGATTTGTAATTCATCCCCATGAAGAAGTGTATACGAGCATCTAAAGGATGAATTAGATATCCGGATGGGTTTCTTCGTTGCCGCATTCTACACATTTATAAATGGCAAGATTGCGGCCAAATTTATCATAACGTTTTATTGGAGGGTACATCCACCGATTCATTCTCCCCTCACATACTGAACATCTATAATTCAGATCATATACCTCAGTTAAATATATAGTTGCAAATAATATAATTCTTCTGTTAGTTAATATTGTACTCTTTTTTGAATATCGCTGCTTTTAAGATCTCTATCCCAATAAGTACCCCAAAAGCTACCGAAACTGGAATTATCCATTCAGTCGGATTCAGCGGAACAAGCTCAAAAATAGATGAGAAAAAGGGTATATACATAACCCCCATTGTCAACAGGAAAGTGCTTGTTACTCCTACAATCATTAGTCGGTTATCGCTAATCCCCACTTTCAAGATTGGATCTTTGAGAGACCTAAATGCAAATGGTACGAAAAGTATCATACTGACAATTGCTGCAAATGTTATCGTTCTGGCATTCATGAGATCAACAAATGGATCCGCCAGAAGGTAAACACTAAAACACGAAAGTCCCATAAGTAATGCCACTATCACAACAAATGCAAGCCTTCTGCCACCGAGTATCTTCTCGCCCATTGGACGAGGCTTGCGATTCATAACATCTTCTCTTGCAGGATCAAGTCCAAGTGCTATTGCAGGCATAATTTCATCAAACATATTGATGAACAAAATTTGTAAAGCAAGAAGCGGAACCAGATCAAAACCCAGAAGAGTGATTCCCAGTAAAATAAGAATCAATTCTGTGAAATTACGAGAAACTAGATATAAAGTAAATTTCTCAATGTTTTCGTAGATTGCTCTTCCTTGTTTCACAGCTTCTACAATGGTACTGAAATCGTCATCTTGCAAAACCATGACACTTGATTCACGAGCAACATCTGTCCCCTTTTCACCCATTGAAATACCTATATCAGCAGTTTTCAGGGCAGGTGCATCGTTTACACCATCTCCAGTCATTGCTACAACATGTCCTTTATTTTTGAGAGCTTTTACAATTCTCAGTTTTTGTTTTGGCATCACCCTTGCATAAACGGATATATGCTCTACAATTTGCTGGAATTCAGCATCATTCAAGGAATCCAATTCTTCCCCGGTTATTACACCATCACTAACAATAGCTCCGAGTTTTCCCTCCAAATAGGCCGAATCGTGGGAATAATTGGTTTTTATTCCAACCCTTGATGCGATAGCTTTTGCAGTTTTCCCATTGTCCCCGGTGATCATAACAACTTTGATTCCCGCATCCTTGCAGAGTGAAATTGCTTTCGGGACTTCGGGACGTACAGGGTCTATCATTGCCACAAGACCTACAAAGACTAATTCACTTTCAATCTCTGTATCATACTGCTTTTCCGCGAGATTCCTGAAAGCAACTGCCAACACACGATAAGCACCCTCTGCAAACTCATCATTCTGGGTAAGAATATGAGTAATATTATCCGAAGTGAGGGTTCTCACTTCACCATTATCCATGATTTTGGAGCAATGATCCAGAACTACTTTGCATGCACCCTTAGTATATGCAATATCGTTCATTTCGGATTTATGAATGGTAGTCATGAGTTTCCTTTCGGAAGTAAACATAAGCTCATCGGTTCTTACAAAATCAGACTCAAGACTTTCTTTCGAGAATCCTCCCTTTAGTGCAGCTGTCAAAAGTGCGACTTCCGTGGGATCTCCTGCTGCTTGCCAACCAGTCCCATTTTCCACTAAGCTGGAGTTATTGCACAATGTAGATATTTTCAAAAGAAGCCTCATATCAGGAACTGATTCTATAGATGCAATTTCACCCGTTTCTAAAAAGGAACCTTCTGGTGTGTAGCCAGAACCTGTGACTTCAATAATCCGATCGTCAACAAACAAACGCTCTACCGTCATTTCGTTTTTTGTAAGTGTTCCCGTTTTGTCAGTACAAATAACACTTGTAGACCCAAGGGATTCAACTGCAAGCATTTTCCTGATGATTGCATTGTTCTCCGCCATCTTGCGCATTCCATGTGCAAGTGTTATAGTAATAATAAATGGCAACCCGGAAGGCACTGATGCAACCGCCAAAGCAAGAGCTATTACAAGCATTTCTCCCACCGGAGCACCAATCATAACACCAAGTATAAAGGAAAAAGTTGATGCAGAAAGTGCTATGATAGCAAGCACCTTTGCAAGGCTCGCAATGCTTTTCTGTAAAGGGGTTTCTTCTTCAGATTCCTGTATTAACCCAGCAATCTTTCCGAGTTCTGTTTTCATTCCCGTTGACACTACAATAGCTCTGCATTTGCCGCCTACTACCTGAGTTCCTGCAAAAAGCAAATCATCAAGATCTTTCTCCACCGGTACACTTTCTCCTGTAAGTGATGATTCATCAACTTTCAGGTTCTTGAGTTCAAAAACACATGAATCCGCAGGTATACTGTCACCATTTTCAAGTTCCAGAACATCCCCAGGAACAATATCCCTAGTCAGGATCTCTATCAAAACACCGCCCCTGATAGCGCGTGTTGTTGGCATCATGATATTTCGAAGAGATTCCATAGCTTTCTCAGCCCGGTATTCCTGCACAAATCCGAGAAGTAGAACAAACACAATAATTGAATTGATTACCCAGAAATTGATTACTTCATTTATGTAAAAAGAAATAAGGGCTGCAGCGGCCAATACCCAAATAATAAAATTACCCAGTTGCCGATAAAAAACCTTGGCAGGAGTTATCTTTTGTTTTTCTTCAAGCTCATTAAATCCATAAATTGAAAGTCTTTTTTTGGATTCTTCGGGTGATATACCATCAGTAGAACTGGAATATTCATTAAAATATTCATTTGAACCCTTTTTGGCCCTTTTCATTAATTTACCCACCACGGTTCTATTATGAAAACTAACCATTTTAAGTATTGCTAAGAGTTTGTCTACAATACTTCAAGTAAAAAAATACCACATAAAACGTAAGCAAGATACTTATAATCTGAATTTTGGCAAATATTTTTCGACCCAAATATTTACGCTTAGTTATTTATCATAGTAGCAATAAAAGTTGATTGATCAGATACTGGAAGTAACGTGGGGTATTCTGATTTGGGGAAAAACGGGGGTATAAAAACGCAGTATATAAAGAAATTGTTAATTGTAGCTGACGGAGAGTTTGAAGCAAATCAAATGAAACAATGTCTACAATTGCCTAATACCATCATTGAGACAACGAGTTCTCACGAAGGAACCAAAATTGCTTTTGATATCAATCCTGATGGTATAATGTTAGTTGGAGATGTTGCCAAGCCAAGCTCTAGCTTTGTAAGGTCTGAATTAGAAGAAGCCGGTTTTCCTGTAATGCCTGTGAAAGCAGGAACTGTTGATCTAAAATCACTCAACGATAATACCAAGGAACTTCTAATAAGAAAACAGTGTGATCAGGAGCTCCTTGCACAGAAACATGTTCTAGAAAACAAAATCAAGGATCAGGAAAGCAAATTCCAGCACCTTTTTAACAATCTTAATGATGCAATTTTCATTCATGATCTTGAAGGAAAATTCCTTGAAGTCAACGATATGGCATGCAAAAGATATGGGTATTCAAAAAAAGAATTCCTGCAAATGACTCCAATGGACCTTGATACTCCTGAAAATGCAAAACTTGTGGCTCTTAAAATTGAAATGCTTCTGGTAAAAGGCAATGCTCTTTTTGAAATCGAACAAGCTACAAAGAATGGCAAAGTATTTCCTGTAGAGCTCAACTCTAGTGTTATCGATTATGAAGGAAAAAAGGCTATTTTAACTATTGCACGTGATATTACCCAGAGAAAAATATCTCAGAAAAAACTTTTCCAGGAAAGACAGCAGAAATTAACGATACTTGATTCGCTTAGTGAAACTGTGCTGTATCTTGACAGGGATTTGAGAGTTAAGTGGGCAAATCCGTATTCAAAAGAACAATTTTCAAACGATCTAATCGGAAAACACTGCTGTGAAGTCTTACATGGAAAATCAACTCCCACTGACGACTGTCCTGCAAAAATAGCCCTCCAGACCGGGAAAAAACAACATTTGGAAATAGAGACTTCTGAAGGAAAATACTGGAATGTTCATGCGAACCCAATGGTCGATCAAGACAAAAATATTGTCGGAATTGTTACTTCTATTCTTGATATCAGCGAGCTAAAGCAAACCGAAAAAGATTTGAGAAAATACCAGCAAGATCTAGAAAAAATGGTTCATGAAAGAACACTAGAACTGGAAGAATCGAATAAACTAAAGGATATTTTCTCAGATATTTTGCACCATGATCTCCTGAATCCCACCGGCGTGATAAAAGGATATGCGCACTTGCTTCAGAAACAAGAGACTGATGCTAAAAGGATGGAAGAAGAGTTTCGAATTGAAGAGCAAGCGAAAAAGATTCTTGATATTATCGGTAATGCCTCAAAGCTCTCAAAACTACGATCTTCTAAGGATATAGAACTCCAAAAAATTAATTTGTCCATGTTTCTTAAAAGGACCATCGAAAATTTCAAGGAACAGGTTGAAAACAAAAAAATGGAAATACAAGGTGAACTTCCAAAGGATTGTAGTTCCAATGTAAATCCTATAATTGAAGAAGTGTTCTCTAACCTGATATCCAACGCCATCAAGTACAGCCCTGAAGGCTCAGAAATAAAAACTTCAATCATCGATTGTGAAGACATGTGGGAAGTTAGAATCACAGA
>CAZHNA010000030.1:0-14689 GCA_964532775.1 uncultured Methanosarcinales archaeon | reverse complement strand
CATGACAGTAAGATGAAGGGACAAGAGGATGATTGTTTTCCAGGAAATCTCCATAATTAATCAGGATTTCTCCGATATCTATTATAGACTCTATCTGTGAATGGAGTTCGATGGCAATTTCCTCTTCATCAATCCTGAGGACATCGCCTGAAAAGAGTCTCACTGTGGGTCCTTCGATGGAATCAACAGGTGCCATTCCGGCAGCTTTTCCGGGTCTTTCCACTTTGAGTTGTGTTCCCGACACAATGAAACTATCCATTATTACCATGCCAGCCGGACTTATTCCAGCTGCTGCAAAGGAAGTATTTCTTGAACGACCATAACGGAGTCTGAAGCCTCCAGGTCTGGATGGGTGTGAAAAAACGGGTCTTCCTGCTATCAGATCCCTCAAGTATTTATCTTTGGGTTTGACACCTTTAGTTTCCTCTTCTCCCTCATCATCGGAAGTGGTACTTGCCATGAATTTTTCAAGCCAGTTCCAGCCGTCAATTTCAAGCTTATTAACGTGTTTCATTATTTTCGGAGCTTTCAGAGCAAGTCCTTCGGCGAGAACAAGTGCCATTCCACCCCTGAGGCGATTGGTGCCTACTCTGTCAAGGTTCCTGTATCCTTCGACCTCTTCCTGCTCAGTAGGTTCCCCGTCAATACATACGGGACAATTTTCAACAATTAATCTGATTTCATCTTCTGATGGCATGTATTGGAGGCTGGCAACTCTGCGGTACATGAGAATTTCTTCTACGTATCTTTCCACTTCTTCCTTGCGGGGTTTGTACCTGTCAATTCCCACGCCTCTTCGGACATAGTCGCCTACAAGAACGGAAAGAGCTTGTGCAGTACCTCCAGCACTTCGGATTGGTCCAGCATAAAATATTCTTATGAATTGGGTTCCGTCATCGTTGTCAGAGATCTCTACACGATCAATACCCTCAATGGGGGCAGCGACAACACCTTCTGTAAGCATTGCAACAGATGTGCGGATTGCACTTTCAATTGCCTTTCCCTTGGTGTCAAAATTGCCAACTTCCCCTTCGGCAATTGCTCTTCCAAGTGCGAGTGCAGCTTCTTCTCTTGATAGATCAACTTCAAGTTCACGAATCTTTTCAGCAACGCCTTCAACGCCCATGAGGTTTTCAACCCTGTCTGCCAGATCCTTTGCGATGGGAATCTCTACAAATGGTTTTGGATCTCTTCCTGCTTCACGGGCACTATTTGCAATCTCAATTTCTTTCTGCAGGGTTGATTCCAGTGTTTCAAAATAGTCCGTCATCGTTTTGCTAGCTACAATCTCTCCCATCTTGGAATAACCTTGTACCTTCTTGGTATAATACCATTTTCCCGGTAAAATTTGAAATCAAATACTTTGCAATTCAGAATACCCGTGTTGAATAAAAGACGATAATGTTTATCATCAATAATTTTCCACTACTATTAATATGAGGAATAGTCTATTGATTTTGTTGCTTGCATCCATCATTTTTGCAAGCGGGTGTACGGGTACTGGCGAAAATGTTGATGTCGTTGAAGTTGGAGACTATGTTTTAGTGGACTACACTGGTGAACTGGAAGACGGGACTGTTTTCGATACTTCTGTTGGTCGACAGCCTCTTGAGTTTACAGTTGGTGCAGGTCAGATGATAGCAGGTTTTGATAGTGGTGTCATCGGTATGGCAGTAGGTGAAAGCAAGATTTTGACACTTCCTCAGGAAGATGCATATGGGGAATATCAGGAAGGGCTCATTAGGGCATTTCCGATTGAAGATCTACCGGAATCCGGTGCTCCTTATGAGGAAGGGGATTTAATTTTATCATCACATGGAATGGTTCCGATCGTAAACTTGACTGACACTGAAGCCAAGGTTGACTTTAACCACCGTCTGGCAGGGGAAACATTGATTTTTAACGTAACTCTTGTTTCAATAGGGCAGGAGTAAAAGGATCAAATTGATATATTATAGACTATACATATTTATTGGGGTGACATAAATGAAGAAACTTCTATTAGCTGTGGTTTTGTTTGCTGTTTTCGCTTCAGCAACCGGCAGTGCAGCATTAGTTGATGATTTGGAAGTAGCAGTTGGAGAGTATAACAATCTCTCGGGGGATGTTCCTTCCGTTGTTAATACACTTTTTGGGAATGAGGTTGGGAAGCTAACAGTTGATATGAATAACGACTCGATGCTCTATCTTAAGATTGTAACTGAAGATTCAGTAATTGTGGAATTTGAAGAAATTGCTGCTGATGACGATATTGGTGCAACTTTGTTGGTTACAACTGATGAAACTACTCTTAGCAACCTATTGGGGTCTTCGTCTCCGTTGGAAACTTTCCTTGACGCTTATGACAATGGAAAGATTACGATAGAAGCAGTCGGGGTTGTAGACAAAATATCGCTGACTCTGGGAAATCTGGCAATAAAACTGTCCCAATTACTTGGTTTTATCTGATTATTTTCCAAATTTCCTTTTTTCTCTTTTTTTTTATTTATTATACTCTCGCTAGGAAGTGCAAAGTTCTGAAAGCAGGGGGGGCAACATTGTCGGTGCTAACTGCCAGACACATAGTGGTGTAATCCTGCTGGTTAAATGGCCAATTCAACCTGCTACCATGCGGTGAGGATGGATTGAGTGTCTCAATAGGTTGCGTCAAAAGATCTCATTCTAATTATGAGGAAAAGGATCAAATTGATATAGATGTACAATAATATATTTACAAAGGTGATATAATTGAAGAAACTCCTCATAGCTTTGATCATTTTTGTGCTTTTCACCTCTGCAACTGCCAGTGCAGAGCTTGTTGATGATATTGAAGTTTCTATTGCAGAATACAACGGCCACTCGAGTGAAGTTCCATCCATAATCAAAAGTCTTTTCGGAGATGAAGTTGGGCATGTGACTATTGGACTTGACGATGGCTCTATGCTTTTCCTTAAAGTAGTTACAGAAGATGCGAAAGTTGTTGCATTTGACGAGATTGCTGCTGACACAGAAATTGATGCAACTCTGCTGCTGGAAATTCATGAAAGTACACTTGAGGATCTCCTAACATCTGAATCACCTATGAATACCTTCCTTGATGCATATGAAGGTGGCGAAATTACAGTCGAAGCAACAGGATTCAAAAACAAAGTTTCGTTGACTTTTGGAAATGCGGCAATAAAACTGTCCCAATTCTTGGGTTTTTTCTAAACATTGTTTAAATGTTCATTTTTTCTTTTTTATTTATATACTCTCACCAGAAAGTACATAAAAGTTAATGCACAATTAAGTACAATTTCACCTACTGAACTATTAACCATTTCTTGTTTATGTAAATATGAGAGGTATTTTATGAAGGTCAAAATAACTGAAACTATTCTGAGGGACGCACACCAATCGCTTCTTGCTACAAGAATGCGAACCCGAAGTATGCTTCCGGTAATCGAAAAACTGGATGAGGTTGGTTATTATTCTCTTGAAATGTGGGGAGGTGCAACATTTGACTCTTGCATCAGATATCTCAATGAAGATCCATGGGAGCGTCTCAGGGAACTGAAAAAACACATGAACAATACCAATGCCCAGATGTTGTTACGAGGTCAGAACCTTGTAGGATACAGGCATTATTCTGATGACGTTGTGGAAAAATTTGTGACCAAAGCCTATGAAAATGGTATTGATATTTTCCGTATTTTTGATGCGGTAAACGATATCAGAAATATGGATACTTCCATTAAGGTCGCAAAAAAACAGGGTGCCCATGTTCAGGGTACTATCAGTTACACTATCAGTCCCGTTCACACAGTTGAAAAGTATGTGGCTTTTGCAACTGAACTTGCAGAAATGGAATGTGATTCCATTTGTATCAAAGATATGGCAGGACTTCTTGCACCACATGAAGCATACGAACTTATAAGCTCACTCAAGAAAGAAGTTGGTTTACCGGTAGACTTGCATTGCCATTGTACTTCAGGAATGGCTCCGATGAGCTACATGGCAGCCTGTGAAGCAGGTGTTGATATCCTCGACACTGCTCTTTCACCATTAGCAGGTGGCACTTCCCAACCTCCGACAGAATCTACTGTCGCCGCTCTTAAAAACACAAAATTTGACACAGGACTTGATCTGCAATCCCTGGGTGAGGCAGCTGCTTATTTCAAGAAAATTAAGGGCGAGTATAAAGGAATACTTGATCCGATCTCTGAGCAGGTTGATACCAATGTACTGGTTTACCAGATTCCGGGAGGCATGCTCTCAAATCTTGTATCTCAGCTAAAAGAGCAAAATGCACTTGACAAATACGACGAAGTCCTTGAAGAGATGCCAAGGGTGCGTAAGGACCTTGGATATCCTCCGCTTGTAACTCCGACCAGTCAGATAGTAGGAACCCAGGCTGTACTCAATGTTCTCATGGGGGAACGATACAAGGTTATTCCCAAGGAAGTCAAGGATTATGTTCGTGGACTTTATGGCAGATCCCCGGCACCCATGAGTGAAGAAATGATTACAACTATCATTGGGACTGAAAGGCCAATCACAGTAAGACCGGCAGATCTTCTCAAACCCGAATATGAGAAAATAAAGAAAGAAGCTGAGGAAATGGGAATTGTAAGCAAGGAAGAAGATATTCTCACCTATGCTCTTTATCCATCTATTGCTCCGAAGTTCCTTCGTGGGGAAACTGTGGAAGAGATACTTGCACCTGTTCCGGTTTCTGTATCCTCATCAGCACCTGCTGGAGTAGCAATCCCTACTCACTTTAAGGTCGAGGTCGACAGCGAAATATTCGATGTACATGTGGAACCTCTTGGTGGTGGCATTACTGTGACTGAAAGTGCTGCGAAACCAGTTGTTGTTTCAGAAGGAGCAGTTACAAGCCATATGCAGGGAATGGTACTTTCCGTTGACGTATTGATAGGTGATGCCATTCAGGAAGGGGACAAGATCTGTGTGATTGAAGCCATGAAGATGGAAAATACAATTCATTCGCCTCACGGTGGCACAGTCAAGGAAATTCTTGTTTCTGAGGGCGATGCAGTGACCACTGATGAAGCATTGATGGTAATTGAGTGAACACCAATAGGAGTAGAATATGTTCACAAAGATACTTATTGCAAACAGGGGCGAAATCGCCATCCGAATTATGCGTGCTTGTAGGGAATTGGATGTTGCTACTGTAGCGGTTTACTCCGAAGCAGACAGCAATGCACTTTTCGCAAAATATGCAGATGAAGCATATTTGATTGGTCCACCACCCTCTTCAAAGAGTTACCTCAACATGGATGCAATTCTTGATGTGGCGAAAAAGACCGGATCTGAAGGAATTCATCCCGGTTTTGGTTTCCTTTCGGAAAATACAACCTTTGCAAAGAGGTGTGAAGAGGAAGGAATTACTTTTATCGGTCCTTCAAGTGACGTTATCGAAAAAATGGGTAGCAAAATAGCTGCAAGAGCAGCTATGATAGAAGCCGGTGTCCCGGTTATCCCAGGTGACGGAAAGGCCATAGAAAATTTCGAAGCAGCAAAAAAGGTTGCTGATTCTTTCGGATATCCATTAATGGTCAAAGCATCCGCAGGTGGCGGTGGCATTGGTATGAAAGTGGTTAATTCTGACGAGGAACTAAAAGATTCCATCTCATCTATTAGATCAGTTGCAGCATCAGCATTTGGTGACTCTACCATTTTCATTGAAAAATACATGGAAGAACCACGCCATATAGAGATCCAGATTCTCGCAGATAGTCATGGTAATTACCTGTATCTTTCTGATAGGGAATGCTCTATTCAGCGCAGACATCAGAAATTGATTGAGGAAGCACCATCTCCGATCATGACTCCTGAACTCCGGGCAGCAATGGGTGGAACAGCTATCAAAGCTGTAAAGTCTATAGGCTATGAAAATGCAGGAACTGTGGAATTCCTTTACTCAAAGGGAGATTACTTTTTCCTTGAGGTAAACACACGTCTTCAGGTAGAACACGGTATTACCGAATTAGTAACCGGTATTGATATCGTGAAAGAGCAGCTGAAGATTTCATGTGGTGAGGAGATTTCTTTCAAACAGGAAGATATCAAGATAACCGGTTCAGCAATCGAATGTAGGCTAAATGCAGAAGATCCACTCAATGGTTTCACTCCTTCTCCGGGAAAAATCCGTCTCTATAGATCCGCCGGCGGTCCGGGTGTTAGGGTTGACAGTGGTGTGCATGTCGGTTATACCATTACTCCCTACTATGATTCCATGATCTCCAAACTCCAAACATGGGGTAGGGATAGGGATGAGGCAATTGCAAGGATGAAACGTGCTCTTTTTGAGTATGTTGTAGTTGGTGTCACAACCAACATTCCGTTCCATCGTGCAGTGATGTCACATGAAGAATTCATAAAGGGAAATCTTACAACCCACTTCATTGATGACTACAACATTCTGGATTTAGTTGCCGAAAATTCTGAGTGCCAAATAAAGGAATGCGCAACTCTTGCTGAGGCTCTGGATGATAACAACAAAAAGATTGCAGCTATTAGCGTTGCTGTTGGCAGCTATCTCAATGCAGCAAAATCTCACGATATGAAATACAAGAACGAATGATTTTTTAATCTTGGAATTCATACTATAATAGGGGATTTTCTTGCAAGACAAGATACTAGAGGTAATCAGGATACTGAAAGTTGCCAGCAACCAACCGGTTTCAGGGGCCGAAATTGGAGTGTCAATTGGCGTTTCAAGGACAATGGTCTGGAAATATGTCCAGACTCTCCAGCAACGTGGGTATTCCATAGATTCTGTTCAGGGAAGTGGCTATATTTTGAAGTCCCAGCCGGATCTTCTTTATCCGGAACTAGTTTCCGAGGGGCTCGAGACTGCTGTAATCGGTAAAGAAATTGTTTATTATGAGACAGTTGAGTCAACTAATGATATCGCTAAACAAATCGGAAGTGAAGCTTCTGATGGTACGGTCGTAATTGCAGAAGTTCAGGATAACGGGCGCGGCCGTAGGGGTTGTGACTGGTGTTCACCAATGGGTGGAATCTGGCTTTCCGTAATACTCAAACCGACTATTCCTCCTGCTCATGCATCACGTTTAACTCTCATGGCAGGTGTTGCGGTGGCTGAAACTCTTTGTAAAAGTGGCGTAAAAGCTTCCCTGAAATGGCCGAATGATGTATTAGTGAATGACAGGAAGATTTGCGGTATTCTAACTGAAATGGAAGCTGAAGCTGAGAGCATTAATTATGTTGCTATTGGTATAGGCATCAATGCAAACATGGGTGTAGAATCCTTCCCTGATGAGTTAAAGGATACTTCCACAACGATCAAATCCGAACTCGGAAAAGAAATAGATCGTGTTGCATTTGTCCAATCTCTTCTCTATGAGCTCGAGCAACAATACATACGTTTCAATACTGATTCATTTAATGAAATTCTGAATAGTTGGATCGGATTGTCTAACACTATTGGAAGAAAAGTAAGAATAACAACTCCTACTAAAATGTATGAAGGGAAAGCAATTGGAATATCCGAAGATGGTGGTCTTATTCTTGAGATGGAAGATGGTTCGAGGGAGACACTGATTTCCGGTCGTTGCACTTATGTCTGAGGGAATTTGGAAATGAATTCAATAGCTGTATTTTGTTTTTTTATGATTGTACTTTGCGCAGGTTCTACGATTGCATCTGCAGCAGAGGTAATTCTTGAAGATGGATCTGCAATCAATATTCGGACCGGCGATACAAAACAGTTGCATCAAAATTATTCCCTTACTGTTAAGTATGTTAATTTAGATGACAAGCGAGTATGGATTTCGCTGCAGAGAAACGGTGAGTCAGTAAAAGACGATATCCTTGGTGAAAGGGAAACTCTGGAATATTCTCGTGATAACAGTACTATTCTCAATGTAACCCTAAAACAGATTTACTATGGTTCAGAGGGTGAACTTGTAACTTTTGAACCAGTGTTCCAGTACTTTGACCCCGAATTATCACTATCTTCAGGTACTGGTGATAATACTACAAATCCAAATGAAGAACAAGAAATCAGTACAAACCCCGACTCTTCCAATACTATTCCAGGATTTGGAATTGCAGGTACATTCCTGTGCTTAGCAGGAATATACCTGTTGCGATCTCGAATTAAAGCTTGAGATCCCCTTTATCCATCAAAATCTTAAGATCTTCCAAACTCATTTTGCCGGTTTTCTCAAGACGTTCTTTAGCAGCACTGTGCTTCTCATCATTCTTTTTCTCGTCTTTTTCCAACTGGATTTCATTGAGTTTGTCCAGGTAGCCACTAAGTTCTTCCCTAAGGGACTCGATCTTACTTTTAAGAGGATCAATTTTATCCCTCATGGGGGAAAGCACCGCATAGGTCTCTTTCATCTGTGAATGGTACAAATCGGCTTCTTTCCTTAATTCATCTACCGTGTTGTACACATTAATCATTTTCACGTGATGCTTTTGAGATTCTTCTGCTAGTTCCTTTATGTTGGAACCGAGTTGGTAACTCTCCTTTTCAACTTCTTTTGCGTTATCGTATACACTCATGACTTCTTTGTGAAGACCATCAGCAGCAAGCGCAGCTTCAAGTCTTTTTTCAAGGTGCATGATTTTTTCAAACACATCTTTCTCGTGTTTGAGAGGTATGTCCGCATTCAGGAACGTTTCTAATTCTGCGGTATAAGCTTTAGCAAGAGATTCCACGCTTCCCTTTGATTCTTGATTGAAGTGATTGCGCTTTTCCTTGACGCTTGATATTTCGCCTGTAAGTTTGTCTCTAAGGTTGAGGACAATTTGCCTTTTTCCTTTTATTTCGGAAATGGCTGCATTGACTTTGTCTCTCTCTCCTTTTTCCTTTTTAGCAACAGTTGCAAACTCTTTGACCTTTGCATTAAGTGCATCTCTTTTTTCCTTTAGTTCACCGATGTTTGTTCGGTGAAGTTTAAGATCCCTGAACACGTTTTTGAGAGTCTTTTCATCATGGGATATCTCGTTACGGAATTTGTTAACCGTTTCTTTGAGTTCCCTTTCTGTCATTGAGGCAGGATCTTTCATGCTGTCTCCTCCGACTTCTGCATTTCTTCAAGTTGTTTTTGCCAGTAGTCACGGGCTTCGGTGTGACTTGCAACACGCCTGTGTAACCAGGTGTGACGAGGTTCATCTTTCTGGAGTTCTCCGCTCATGGCTTCATGTTCTGGAGAGAATTTTTTCTGGTTTGCTTCAGTTGATAGTAATTCGATTGTAGCCTCTTCCGCTCCCCTGATTTTTTCGCTTAAGTGGCTAATATGCTCTTTTACTTCCCCGATTTCTATAGACTTTATTTTTCCAAGCAGGGTTTCCCGCAATTCTGCTTCGATACCGGGTTCTTTAAGCCTTTTCAGTTCTTCGATATCATCATTTATCGAATGAATAAGGCGATCCTCAACTATGTCGGGATCCAGATCTTCAAGCAATTTATTTGCCTGATAATAGAGTTGCTGCCTTTTTTCCCTGAGAATATCAATCCTTTGCAAGGCTTCTTCATGCTCTTTTTTTGCAGCAGTAACTTTTTCTTTTAATTCCTTCACTTTTCCGTCAAGGGAATTAAATTCAGAATTATATTCATAAATCAGACGTTCATGTTTTTCAATGACCGCTTTGACTAAACCCTCTTTATCAAGGGTTTTCATTACACTTTCGCTATTTCCACTCATTTCTTTCCCTTTGCCTTTATACTCTGTATATCTGGACGTGGGGAACGCCATCGATAATCATTACTGTGTCAGGATCAACTAGGCCACATTTAATTGCACAGTTTATAACTTTTTCTCCAAAAAGATTTGCATTTGTCGCACATTTAATTGCTTCAGCCAACCTTTCTTCAGACACAATGTCACCTTTATAGAAGCTTTCCGTTACTTCAACAGAAATCTTCCCTTTTTTGAGCTTTGAACCGATAAGTTCACGGTCACAGGCTGCAAATACCACTCGATCTCTCTGTTTGTGAATTTTCAAATACATATTTTTCCCTCAAACAATCTTAATGTGTTTTTTATCAGGCGACATCAGGTCTCCCTTCTGCCTCATTTTTCTTATCAGCTCTTCTGCCTGCTCATGACTGATATTTTCTGCTTCAGCGGCTGCATACACTTCTTCAAGAGGCGCTTTTCCACCTGGGTTACGGCCAGCAACGTCTCGAATTACATCCATCAGAACATGAATTTTATCGCGCTGGCTCTTGCTGGTACCTGTTGCAATAACATCTACATCAAAAGCACCTGTGGCCGGATCAACACCAACCTGTTTCATACAGGCCATGCTGATTCTGGTCGTACGTTTTGCATCTTCAAGGGTTGCTTTATTACTCAGACGGATTCTTGCACTGGATTCAGCAAGTCTTACCAGAGCTTCAAGCTGTCGTGCAGTAACAGGTATAGGAGAATCTTTATTCTCTCCCATTTTCCTCAGATCAAGATAATATTTAACGATGTGCTCTCTTGCATCATCTTCCATTATTGGGAATATTTTGCGGCGTGCATATGCCACATATTTCCTGAGCATTTCGTTTTCAATAGCCGGAAGAATAATTTTCATTTGTTCACCGACTTGTTTTTCGGTAATTTCAGATGCGGGGTCCCGGCTCATCTGTTCATTTAGTTCTCCTGCATAATGAGCGCGCAGAATGTGATTTGCGATGTCTCCGTCTTTCTTTGAATCAGGAACATCAAGCAGGATAAAGATAAGATCAAATCGTGATATCAAAGCAGGTGGCATGTTGATTTGTTCTGCAAGTCCTTCATAGCGGTCAAATCTACCATATTTCGGGTTTGCAGCTCCAAGCAGGGCACATCGCGATTTAAGGGTGGCGAGAATTCCTGCTTTTGCAACTGAAATGGTTTGTTGTTCCATTGCTTCGTGGAGTGCACTTTTGTCTTCCTTGCTCATTTTATCCATTTCATCCACTGCGGCAATACCCATGTCAGCCATTACAAGTGCTCCAGCTTCAAGGGTCCAGCGCCCGTCTCCCAGATCATCACGCACAGCAGCTGCGGTCAAACCACTTGACGATGCACTCTTACCGGATGCAAATACACCTCTGGGTGATATTTTCACCATGTATCGAAGCAACTGGCTTTTTGCAATACCCGGATCGCCCACAAGAAGAATGTGAATGTCTCCGCGAACTCTTGTTCCATCTGGCATCACTTTTGGGACGCCGGAGAAAAGTTGCAATGCAAGTGCTTCCTTAATATCTTCATATCCGAAAATTGAAGGAGCAATGGATTTAACCATTTTCTCATAGAGATGTGGGTCCCGACTTAGTTCCCTGATTTCTTCTTCGTCTTGTGGAGTAATATTAAGCTCGTCAAATTCCTGATCAACATATTCAAGGGAATTGCAGTGTAGGACCAGATCATAAAAGAGAGATTTCCCTTCCTTGAGGGTTCTTTGGTGAGAGCGCAGTACACCATTGATTATTATTCTGTCACCGGGTTTTACAATGCCTGCAAGTTCATCTTCCATATCAATATCAATACTTTGTGGCTGGCTACCCCCTTTTAGGTTTTCCGGCGATTCTTGTATCTGGAGTTTTTGGGCGTCCACAAAAGTAGATTGATCTATAAGGAGCTTGAAGGGTCCCCGACGCTCACAACTTACATTTTCACAATCCTTTGGCTCAACATATTTTGTACCGGCTTGTGGAATGTTGAATGTATGCTCACAGTTTGCACACAAAAAGGCAGCATCGATAATTTTTGGTCTGACTTCTGTAGCTTTTCTGATCATGCCTTCCAGCGCAACGAATTTGAGCAGGTGCTTGCTACGTAAATCACGGATAGGTATCTTGTTGGGAATATTTTCAAAGCGGATTTTGACATCCTTTAAATCCCTTTCTTCTTCAGAGCCTGCTTCCTTTGACGGTGTATCAACAAAATGAATTTTAAGTTCTTGCTTTAGTGCCTCTTCGGCTGCAGGGATTACCTCGTCGGGCTCCTGTAACAATTCCTGTGCAAGCTCAGGGGCAAACTGGTAAAGGTTTTCAAAATTAGCAGAGACACTTCTCTTCTCCGGATAATTATCAACCAATAAAAGTATGTCAGTTTTATTATAGAGGTTCAGGAATTCCCTGAACTTATTTACCCATTTTTCTTCGACCATGTTATGCCCCAAGTACCAGCATTATCGTTTCTCAGAATATATTTAAATCTATCTTATGATCCAAATTAGTGATCTTTGTTATTGGATTTCTGGATCCCTCGAAAGATGCCGCGGAGTGTTTGTACTTCACGTGGTGTTAGGACAGCCCTTCCAAAGATTCTTCTTAGCATAAGATTTGTTTTCTCTTTCTTGTGTTCAGGATGGGCGATATAATCAAGCACTTCTTCTAAATGCTCATAAAGAAGGTCCAGATCAAATCTCTCTGCAATAGGTCTTGAAGGATCCTTCATTTCGCTCATTTCGTAGAGGACAACTGTTGTAGCATGGGCAATATTCATTACCGGATAATCTTCAGAAGTAGGAATTGTAAGTATCATATCACATTGCTTTAATTCTTCATTTGACAATCCATGATCTTCCCTGCCAAACAAAACCGCAATGGTGCCATCGGAGTCCTTGAGGTGTTCTTTTAGTTGTTTTGGAGTGTATATCGGGACACGAATATGTTCATCCTCTTTGATGCCGGATATTCCACTTGTTCCAATTACTAGATTGGCATCTCCGATTGCATCATTCAAATTTGTTACAATAGTAGCGTCTTTGAGTAAATCCTGTGCATGGGATGCCATAGCACGCGCTTCTCCTTCAAGTAGGCACGGATTAACAAGTACAAGATCCCGAAAACCAAAGTTTTTCATTGAGCGGGCCACTGATCCAATATTACCCTGATAAAGTGGTTCGGCAAGTATAATACGTAAGTTAGGAGACATCTCCCTTTAGAATCATCTTTTAGGTATAACTGTTTTCTGGAACAATCCTTTCAGAATTGCAAAAGAGTCCTGTTTTAGGAAAATGTAACAAATGTATGGACAATAGTTGTGGTAGTTAGTTTCTAGTATGAATAATTTAGCAACTATCACGGTAGTAGTGGCGTTGTTATTAATTAGTAATCTGTTAATTACATGTAAAATTGATTGCTTTGACTTGTTTTTTTGTCGAACATTATCGCAAATTTCTTAAATCTTAAGAAACAACAATCAATTATGCTACCTGCTAGGAAATATAGCAACCTGTCCCTCTCATGCAAGCAATTTTCACAACCAAAAATCTTCGGATTACTTTTCATACTTTTCATACTTTTCATACTTTTTATTTTTGTTTGCATTACCCCAACAAGCAGCGCTGCAGATTCTCCAGAAGGGCTGTACGACTTTGAACTTGCTTCTGAGACTGGCTATCCTCTACAAGATGCCAATAGTGAACTGATCGGTGAAGAGGTTGTGTTCACTTATGGTGATCAATCAGGATATGGGTATGAAATAGCTATGGCAAAACTTTTTACAGAAGCGCAAGCAGGCAGTTATTTCCAGCTTCGTCAGGCAGAGCTGATCGAGGGCGTTGAATCTGGGTTTTATGGTACGGATGTGAAAGCAGCAGAGAGTGGAATGCAGTTTGACAGGATCGCTTATGATGCTGAAATTAATAACATCAAGTTCCAACTAATCGTTTTTAAGTACCAGGATTTTGTCATCTCAATTGTTGACCATTCAAACTATGGGATTGCCTCCGCTCTTGAACAGCATTCAAAGGTATATGTTGATGAAACCTACATCTCGGTCCCAAAAGTCAGCATCACAGAGAATGTTGGAATTGTCGAATCCCTGGGGGGAAGGGTGGAAGTAAAGCATCCGTGGTCTGACCATTGGGAGAAGATCAATGAAAAGAATGGGATTTATGAGGGGGATCAAATAAGGACATTAAGGGGATCGAAGGCAACTGTGAAATTTGATGATGGAAGGTCCTTTGTCAGGCTGGAAGAAAGAGCATTCATCGAAATCCCTACTCAAATTAAGAACGAAGAGACTGATGTTACTGTAAGGACTATCAATCTTTTTTTAGGTGGAGTCTGGACAAAAGTTAAGAAATTGAGTGGTATGCACTTTACCGTCAATACTCCAACAGCTGTTTCAAGTGTAAAGGGAACTGAGTTTGCGGTTTTCTATGATCCTGATTTGTCTGTTGATAGGATTTATGTTTATGATGGGATTGTTGAGGTAACAACAACGAATGAGATAATTGATCTCTATGAGGGTGAGAAGATCACTGTTCAGGACGGTTATGCCGGGGCTGTGCTTACACTTGGAGGCGAGGAATGGAATGGATTGATGGAGGGCTTTGGCGGTGAGTATCCGGAAGATGATGTTCCTATGGAAAGTGATAATTATCCGTCTTCTGAAAATGAGGACAGCAGTGCTTCATTGAATGGGTTCACTGCATTGGCCTGTTTTGGAATGCTTGCACTGGTGTTCCGGATGAAAAAATGATTTTAGTTCAAGGACTGAGAGCTTTAGTTTGAGATTGAAACCTACAGGAGCCAGAAAGGTTACTGCTGAGTTTAATGCTATGCTGAATAGCAAAACCAAGCACAGAAACAAGAATACTGTTTGGAGTTCGGTTTTATTGCTGAAGAGTAGGGAGTTAGCCCATCATCTTGTTGGGAAGAGGAAGACAATCGATTTCATGAAACCTGTTTATGAGATTGAGAGAGCTGATTCTGATGACATAAGGCAGAAGATTC
>CAZHNA010000029.1:0-14693 GCA_964532775.1 uncultured Methanosarcinales archaeon | reverse complement strand
AAACTTGAAAAGGATTCCATTACAAGAACCTATGAATGGGAATATGAAGATGCAGGGTTCTGGCAGGAAAAGAACGTTGACAAAGCTGTCGAATTATTAAAAAAAAGATAGCATTCAGGGCAAGAGTGTTGTTTGTCTTGATGTTCAGAAGAAAGTTGCCTCTAGAAATTTTCATACTCATTAATTAAAACTATTTTTATTTAGCTTTGCTTTTATTAATATAGATTTAAGTATTTTGAAAGCCCACCTTTAATAAGCAGTATATTTTCTAACTCTAAGTTCTTAGTATTTATACTGTTCAAAAGTAAGGGTGGTTATATAAAATTCGCAAGTTTTTCTTATAGTTGGCAAACCAATTACCGTTGCTGTAGGTACATATTGAATTTCCTTGAACCATAAAGTTTGCTGGTAAGCAGGTATTTTCTTTATCGTACAATAGTGACAGTATTTTGATAGAAATTGTGGGATTTGGGAAAACCATTTTCTTTATTATTGGAAAGTTCAATTTAAAATCTAATGTAGGATTGGTGCTAAAGCATCTGTTTGTGATATTATAGCTAACTAAAAAAGGAGATAGTGTAAATCGGTAGTCTGCAAAAAAACATCATATTAAGAGTGGTAGAAAGCCTGCTTATCCATACGCTTTCATTTCCCGGAGGACATTATATGAGAATATATTATACGTTTCTGATTTTTTTCATGATATTTCTATCAGTTTCAACTACAGCAGGTTTGGCTGGAGCTGAAACAATCAATGTGCCCACAGATTATCCAACCATACAGCAAGCGATAGCAAATTCGAATTCAGGCGATGAAATTATTGTTGCCAACGGTACTTATAATGAGCAGATAGTAGTCAATAAAAGTCTTACACTCATAGGTATTGGTTTACCCGAGATCGATGGACAGAGAATAACCGGTAAAAATACAGTCACTTTGAACTCAAGCGGAGCGGCTTTAAATGGATTTTTGATAACCAATGGCGGATTAGTAGCCTCGGGAATAGAAATAATATCAAATGATGTTGAAGTTCACAACTGTACAGTTACAAATAACAGAGGCACTGGAATAGAGATCAACAATGTAAATGGTGCAATTATCCGCGATAGTATCGTCCGGGATAATGTCGAATCGTCAAGTCTGGGAATTTCTATATATTCCTCAACGAACTGTCTTCTTCAGAACAACACTCTCAAAAATAATAATGTTTACAATTTAGAGCTTGATGTTTCATCCTACAATATAATTCAAAATAATACATTCAGTTCCGCAGGGTGGAACAGCGTTGTACTTTCATCCGGTTCACAGTTCAACATATTTTCACAGAATATGATCGAAGAAACTGATGCGGGGCACGGTGTATTGATAGCAGATTCTGATAATAATGTTTTCAGATCTAACACTATCAGAAACAACAGCCTTCTGTATGATTATAGTTATGCTGGTTTCTTTGCAGACACGGTTTCAAATCTTACACTTATTGATAATTTACTCTCAGGAAACAACAATTACGGCATATATATTTACGATTGTGACAACAGCAATTTTTCCAATAACACGATAACAAACACATTAGATCCACAGGATGCAGGATATTCTGTGGGTTTCTATCTGGAATCTTCAGCAAGTAATACTCTTGAGAATAATACGATTGCAGACAATGAACACAGAGGAATCTTTTTGCAAAGTTCAAGATATAACACACTCTCCAACAATAACATCACCGGAAATCCATATAATTTTGGAGCTACAGTATCCTCTACTTCTAACTATTTTGTAAATTATATCGATGAATCAAACCTCCTCGACGGGAAACCCATAATTTATCTTATGGATGGTGTAGGCATTACCATCAATGAGACATCAAATGCAGGTGTTGTATACTGCATAAGCTGTGAAAATGTTACAGTGGAAAACCTGACGCTCACAAATAACTCATATGGCATCGTGCTTTATGATTCGATTAATTCTACTATCCGGGAAAACTCGGTTGTCTCCTGTGAAGAAGGAATTTTCCTTATCATTTCTAACAACAATACAATAACCTGCAACAATGTAAGTGAAAATCTTAAATACGGAATAAGGGTCAGGAGTTCTGACTTCAACAATATTTACTTCAATGATTTTGCAAACAATGGGAACAGTGACTATCGCTCGGATACTTCAACTACCTACTGGAGAAGTCCTGTAGAATTGCTTTACTTCTTCGGAGGAAACCAATATATCAGCTACCTCGGAAACGATTGGAACTTATACGCAGGCACCGATGCTAACGGTGATGGAATCGGCGACTCTTCATACACAATATCAGGGGATACAAACGATGATGATTATCCATTAATTCAGCCAACTGCTTTCTACTCATTCACAGAAAACCAGCCCCCGGGAGCAAGTTTCAGCTACTTCCCTCGATTACCACATACAGGCGAGACAGTTAGCTTTACGGATACATCGACAGATATTGACGGGTTGATCACTGCATGGCTATGGAACTTTGGGAACGGGAACACATCCACATTGAAAAACCCCTCCAACATTTATACTACTCCGGGTTTCTTCCAGGTGGAACTTAATGTAACAGATGACAGCTTTAGCTCTGATAATGTCACAAATACGATATTTGTCTATGACCAGTCACCAATGACATTATACGTACCGGACAATTTCTCAACTATCCAGCAAGCCGTCAACATTTGCAGGGATGAGGATTCTGTACTGGTGCGTGCAGGAACATACAATGAGAATGTGATCGTTAACAGGAGCATCACGATCACAGGAGAAGACCGGCCTGCAATAGATGCTGATTACGGCACCGGTTTCACGATCACATCATCCGGATGTATCATTGAAGGTTTCAATATTACCAAAGCAACAGATTTTGATGGGGCAGGTATCAGTGTAACCTCTGACCGGAACATTATCAGAAACAATATTGTTAACGATAATTTCCGGGGAATTTATCTTGAATCATCTGATAACAACACACTGTTCAACAATACGTGTTCGGACAATGATGAATGTGGCATATTGCTCATATCTTCAATGAACAACGTGATCTTCAACAACACCTGCAACAACAACTCTGAATTTGGTGGAGAGTCACAGGGATATGGAATCGAATTCAGTAGCTCATCAGGGAACATTCTTTACTTTAATGACTTTGACAATCCGAACAGGAATGTACCCGGTACATATTACAATGCATATGACAGCAATAACACCGAACCTGCTAATCAGTGGTTTAATGCCACGATCCTGAAAGGAAATCGATACAGTGACTATCAGGGAGTCGATGGCAACGAGGACGGGGTGGGTGACACTCCATATGAGATCGATACAATCAGCACTTCGATTCCGATCTCAGATCCATATCCCCTTATGCCATACAGCCCAATGCCAGAATTTGAGCCTTTAATTACCGAAATTTCAACGAGCGATCTGACTTACAGTTCCATAAATTTCCGGTGGAGCATCCTTAATGATGTAAACTCCGACAACCGTGTTCTTTACGGAACAAATGATTCCTTGACAGGTGCGCAATGGTCTGCATGGAATAATTCCAGCACATCCCCGCAGATAGCTCTTACAGACCTGGCACAGAACACAACATATTACTACTCCTGCTATTCATACAATGCACAGAATGACAGCCTTTTTGACAATAGCAGCATCAGTTCTTTCAGGACGACAGAAAGAGTAAATCTTGTCCTTACAGTTGATGACGACAATGCAGACATACCCACGCCCCCTGCAGACTATTCAACATTGACCGATGCCATCACCAATGCCATTGACGGGGATAAGATACTCGTTTACAGTGGTACATATACAGACAACTATGTTGTCGACAAAACCCTGAATATCACAGGTATTGGCCTGCCAGTACTTGCCGGAAAAGAAAATGAAGTTCTTTCCGAAATGGGAGATGTTGTTACACTGGAGGCTGATGGTTGTATCTTGCAGGGATTCAGAATAATCGATGCACATTGGACAAATACGACCATATCTTCTCTCAGAGATTCCGCATGTGTCCGTATAGGTAAGGTCACTTACAACGAAGGCTTTGGAACATGGTCATATTCAGGTTCAGAAAATAACATTGTGCAGGACAATATACTTGAAGATGGCAGATTTGCTGTTTACCTTAACAGGTACTCGACAAACAACCTGATAAGGGAAAACACTCTGAACGATACTTATGAAGGTGTTCTCTTTGATTATTCAAGAAACAACATACTAGACAACAATGACATAACAAATATTGATCATTATCCTGTAAGGATCACAAGGCTTGACTATATGTCATATTATCCTTCAACAAACAACACCATAAGCAACAATACGATCTCTGATTCCGGTTTCAATTGGGGTATCGAAGTCGATCACACCAGTGACAACAGGATAATGGACAACATACTGAGTGAAAGTAACCTGATAGAGATATTCGGTGACAGAAACCTGATCTCAGGAAACTCTGTCTTGGGAGACAATGATTATCATAAAGCAGGTATTCACGTATCAGATGGAGAAGATAATGTTCTTCTGAACAATACGGTAACATACCAGAGATTCGGAATTCTCCTCACACCATCAACAGAAAATGTGACAATGAGAGATAACCGGATTGATAATAACACATACAATTTTGGTTTTACAGGTGACTGGTACTTTGCAGGTCATACTGCTTCAACACATTCGATAGATACAAGCAATACAATAAACGGAGATCCTATATATTACCTCATAGGTCAGGAAGACGCCGTTTATTCTTACTCCACAATGAACCCTTCACCGGGATATCTGGCATGCATTGATTGTAACAATGTGACAATCAATGACTTTTATTTCGAAAAGAACGCACAGGGTCTTTTCCTTTACAATACCACGGGTTCGTACGTTGATGGAGTTACAACACATGCAAATGCAGAGTATGGCATACAGTTGCATGATGCAGACAACCTCATAATTAGTAATGCTAACGTAGATTCCAATGGCTTGTCCTCTAATAATGCAGGTGTTTTCCTTGAGACTACAACTGGATGTATTATCGAGGACAGCACCATTACAGGTAACAAAGAGATTGGAATAAAGATGTGGTATGAGTGCCCGGACACTGTAATCAGAAATTCAGAGATCACAAACAACGGAGATTCGTCAGAACCGGGAAGCGGGACCGGTATTTATGTCAGTGGTAGTGATACGGATAACGTAACTATTCATTCGAACATAATAGCAAATACCTATTCCAATCTTCAGGGTACAGGCCTTAAGACGTGGGCAGACAACTCGATCGTCTATAACAACCATTTCAACAACACAGATACTGACGCATACTCAGCATCTACAGGCACTACTTGGAATGTAACGCCGGTTGCAGGAATTAATATCATCGGAGGAGGCTGGATTGCAGGTAATTACTGGTCTGGTTATACCGGAAGTGATACCGATGAAGATGGGCTTGGGGATACACTTGTCCCATTCAATGTAAATGGTAACATACTGTTCGAGAGTGGAGACTACCACCCCCTGCTTGATACATATGTACCTGATATCACCCTGCCTATCCTTGAGATCATATCACCGGTGGAGGGCAACACATACCTGCCACAACTGGTTTATCTGGAAGTAACATCACCGGATGAAGATGTTGCATTCTGGTGGCACAGTCTCAACGGCAATGAAAATGTTTCATTTGTTCCAAACGCTTCACTGACAAATCTTCCGGAAGGATGTAACAACATAACTGTTTACGTAAATGATACATCAGGCAACGAGAACCATAGTATGGTCAATTTCACGGTGGCACCTGATACCACAGCACCTGCGATCTACGTAATATCACCGGAAAATAACACGGAATACAATCAGAGTAGGGATATCCCTCTGGAAGTCTGGTCCCCTGATTCAGATGTATTCTCTTGGTGGTGTAGCCTCGATAATGGAGAAAATGTTACGTTCACTCCAAACTCAACGTTATCGAACGTTGCCAACGGAGATCATATCCTTGTGGTATATGTTGATGATGTGGTCGGAAACACCAATTCAACAGAGATCATGTTCAGTGTGAATGTTACAACCTCTCCGGCAAGTAACGGTGGTGGAGGAGTTACCGGATTAGCTGTAATAATCAGCCATGAAACAGAAGAGGAGGAAGATAAGCTCCTTATAATAACCTCGCCCGATGATGGAACAACGATCTACAGGAACCTCTATCTGGCATATACCTCAAAAATTCCGCTTGCAAGAGCCTATTACAGTGTTGACAATGGAGATGAGCACAGGGTCGAACCTTATATCTCGATTCCCGTAAACAGGCTTGATCTTGGAATGCACGTCCTGACCGTAAAGGGTGTAGACTATTACGGAGACACGGTGAGTGATTCTGTCATTGTGGAAGTGATGCCCATAGCTATTGGAGAGGTTGATGTTGCCGGTACGCCGGATTTCCCGGATGAAGCTGTATTCGCTTTTGTAGGAAACCATGTTAATTACACGCTCACATTTGAAGCAACAAATATTGAAGATGGTGAGATTGGTGTGTACCTGAATCGCTTTATCTCAGGCGATGTAGACGGAAATCGTTCTATAGAAGCTTACAGGGACACAGGCGGGATTCTCTGCGAACCAACGGGATCTTCGGAATGGCATACCTATTCCTGTGAAGTACCTTCCACATGGGTGGTACCTGACTCGGAAAACTTCCTTGCTTTCATAAACACGGAAAATGTAAATTCTTCTGAAAGTATCGGATTATGGAGTATCAGGGATGTTGTGTTGAAACCTGAAAATACAGCATCTTGTCCTGAAATAGAAATATTTGCAACTGAAAAGGTATTCTCATCAGGAGATGAACTTACATCCTGGATCAGGATTAACGGTATAATAAACGAAGAAGATTATGAAGCAAGTGTCTACCTGATAGGACCAGATGGTAGCACAATCCCGTTCCCTGATGGATATGGATCAGTTCAACTTCTTGATATTTCATACCTTGACATGAACTATAATGGCAGGCTCCCGGGGTCACTGGCATTCGATGACAGTTTTGCATCAGGAATCTACAGGCTGGTGGCAAGCCTGACCCGTACCGATGACAACTCCCTTGAATCGTTGTCTTCCTTTACGCTGTATTATAGTGACAAGCCTTCCATGGAATTCTTCCTGAACAGGGATGCATATTATCCGGGTTCAACCCTGAGCATCGATCTTGCCCTCACCGGAGGACAGGAGAAGATAGATGCGAATGTTGTACTTATGCTTGAAGCACCAGATGCTTCAGTTACATACCTGCCTTCTGATGGCAGCTATTTTGCTTCTATCCAGCAGGTACCTCTTCAGGATAGGTATATGAACGTTTATGAAAAGGAAATTTCAGATGAATGGCAGGAAGGGATCTATTCTGTAAGAGGACTCCTCTTTGATCAGGATGGAAATATCCTTGATAAAGATCTTATATCTTTCGAGGTTTGCAATTCGGAAACAGATGTCTCGATAGAGTTTGTTAATCTCCCTGGATCTGCTATCACCTCTACTGATATCCGTTTTGTGAATACGCTCACCTTCGACCTGATGTCATCAGCCACGACCACAGGCGATTATAGATTTGTTGATGTGATGTTGCCGATTGGTTCTTACTGGGTAATCGGTGAGATCTACACGGAGGACGGCTATGTCTACAGGATACCACTGACCAGAGAGAATCTGCTTGAGATTCGATGTTCAGAGAATATGAAGAAATTGATTACCATCCTGGAAGAACCGGTAATTGAAGGTAATATTGAACATGGGGCCTGATTATGAGAAAATTCACAATTCTAATGATAATATTTATGATCCTGCTCATACCTTTTGTTGCCGGTGCAGAACCCTGTTCAAAACCAACAATAAATATTCAAAAAACTGTCATGAACACAGAGAATATAACGTTGGGGCAGGGAGAATCCCTGAATGATGCATTTTCAACTTATTTGAGGGAAAGAAACTCAAATGTAGAGATAATATCAAATCAGGAAATCGGTTTTTTTCTGGACTATGAGAAAAAAAGAATACTTCTCGGGGATGACAAAAATATTAATTCTGGAGAGATAGCTTCTAAAATAAATGCAGATTACATAATGACCCTAAAGATAGCGAAACTCGGATCTGTTTTCATAGTCACTTCGACTCTGATCGATGTTGACAATGTTGTTGTCGTGGTCAAAAAATCTCAGGAGGTAGGTTCAATTGATTCTTTGCCTGATGCCATGTCGGAACAGGCAAATAAAATGGGAGACCTAGCTTCCACTATTCAGGACTATGAAACCAAATCTCCAGTACCTCCGCGCGATCCATCCATGGATCTAGAAGTTACTCCTCAAACAATATCGGTTGAAGATGGAAAAGACACATGTACCCTTAAAGTAACGGTACTGAACTGCAAAGGAGAAGTTGTGGAAAACACGAAGGTCTTCTTCAGGGAATACAACGATCGTGGTATCATTAAAGGGGAAAAGGCCTCAAATGATATTCGTTACAATGGCTACCAATATGCCACCACTGACGAAAATGGTGTTGCCACAGTTATCTATGACCTTGATGCTTCAAAAGGAAAAAGTGCCGGCAAAGATGTGATTCTGATTTTCACAATTGGAAGAGGGCAGGAGAAGATCAGAAGCACCGCAGAGATACAAATAAAAGGTGTATATCTGGAAGCATACCCGGAAAAGTCAGAGATCGGGGTACGTCAGCAAACAGATATAACCATATCACTTTTTGAAATGGACGAGCAGGCCAATAAGATTCCATTGGAAGGGAAATCCTTGTTCATAGAAGATTTTAGATTATCAGATGGTTCGAAAATCGTTCCACTGGGACCTGTAGATGGAGATGGTAACCCGACAACTGATGATACCGGAAAAGCCCATGTCAGGTTCATTGCGGGTGAAAAGGAAAAGGTCGAAAGAATAAGGATAATGTTCCAGGATGTGGGTGTAGGATATCTTGATGCGATTGAGACGTGGGTAGATATCAACATCAAAAAGGATGAGTATCTCACAACAATTACATGGAAAGAGAAAGGCGAATGGTACCACTATATAACAGGTGAGCCGGAAGAGCTTGATATGGAATATGAGTTCCTGTATAAGTCACAGACAAACTGGGATAAATATTCAGGAAAGGAAAGTACTGATGCGTTCCTTTCATATACTGATCGCGAAGTGCTGACATACGGTACAGGCAGCTCTGCAAGAAGATGGGGCATAGCTTCCAACATTAAAGGAGAGATAAATGATTATCCCACAGTGAATGGCATTGCCAGCGAGAGGTTTGATACTTTTTACGTACCATTGATCGGATTGCCTTTGGATATCCCCGTCAATGGTCGCGTTTCACTGACAATTACCAATGGGGATGAGTACGGATATGATGTTGATGATACAATTTTCCCGCTTCAGGCAGCTCCACTTACATCTATGCCTCTGGAAAGTATGCCTCCAAATGCCATACCAACAACAAATGATCCCTCTGCTTTAGGCATACGGGAATTGACCAGATTAAAATATGACATTGACAGACGTTTTTCATCTTTCAGAGAGTCAGGTATCAGCGAGAACTTCCAGCTCGACGAAAAAGGGAAAGGAATTTACACCAGTCAGTGGCAATACGAGGATTCTTTTTATTATGAAGGGCCACCCGTATTCTTTGGAATGCTTGTATACTGGGAAAATATGGAAGTTGAAGGATCAATCTCTCGTGATGTTTCGATAAAGTTGGTGAAACAATGAAGTTCCAATATCTGACCTTGGTGATCCTTGTTCTCCTGACATCTGCATCTGTGGTATCTGCTGATACTTTGATCGTCGGAGGAGATAATGGGGATTACGTAGATATTCAAAGCGCCGTAGATAATGCAGGCGCTGATGATACAATATTAATCATGTCAGGGATCTATGACGGATCCATCATTATCTCATCTCCTGTAAATATTCAAGGTTCGGGATCAGAAACAATTGTAGGTAAAGAGAATGACAAATTTGCCTTCTCTGTGATATTGGCAGATGTTAACATACGTGACCTGGTATGCAGGGGAAATAAAAGTGGAATAATAATTGAAGGTTCTGATAGCTCAATAATAAGTGAATGTTCTTTTGAGGGAAGTAATACAGCAATGAGCTTGTCCTTCTGCAGCAATTGTCTTATTGAGAACTGCAACGTGTCCTCTGAACATACCGGAATAAAATTAATAAATTCCGATTCGATAAAGATCACTGCAAGCAATGTAAATGCACCTGCAAAGGGCATATATCTGATATCTTCCGAAGATATCCTTGTGACCGATAATATCATGGAGAACTGTGAGGTAGGCATTGCAGGCGAAACTGTAAGTGAGGCATCGATCATAAACAATAATTTCTCTGAGATGGTTGGATGTATTGTCTTTATAGCGTCGGAGAACTGCAAGGTGCATGATAATCAGGTCTCAGATGTTGTCCAGTATCTTCAATTCTTTACATCAAGCGGTTGTATAGCTGACCTGAACTCATCCAAAGGGTACAATAGTGGATCAGACTATCTCACAGCAGATATAATCTCGAACACAATTTATCAGTTTGATAATTTCTCAGTAACTGGGTATAATTATGCACTTACCCCGTTTCCAGAGGATGAGTCCGAAATATCAGGCTACCTGATGGCAGGTGATGTACTGAATATTACATTCATAGATGTTTCAACGGAAAAGGAGTATGTAATCCTTAAAGCAAATATATCTGTCAGTGAACTTGAAGGATATGACCCAAATACGTATGGTTTCTACAGTATAAGCAGTCCTGTGGAACTGTTATCAGAACCAACTATAGAGGACGGTATTGTAGCAGCTTCTGCGATTATTCAAGACCCTGATAGCGGAAAATATGCCCTGATGGCAAAGGAGCAAAAGAACTGGACATGGACAATGCCCTTCCTTATTGTAATAGCAATATTGATAGCAGGTGCCTACAGTAGAAGAAAACAATTTTGATCAATAATGGAAAGTCAATTATTGTAGACAACACTTTTGAGTGACGCTTCGTGGACTATTGTGGTAATTGTCCTTGGACTTATTATTGCAATTACAACAATGCTTAAAAATAGAGATATTACCTACGGACTTGTTATTGTTTGGGCTTATTCGAGAATATTACTGAAGCACATTTCACCTGATGGATTTGGATCACAGTATCCTGCAATTATCAATACAACGATTGCATGTATCGTATTATTGCTTCATATTACATTTTAACATCTTATGAAATCCAAATTACACAATCATATGCAAAAATATATCTTTATTCACTATATGTTCTACTCATTATTTTAACAGCGTTTCTTCCCTTCTATGTTTTTTCAAACTCTAGAGAGATTGGATTGATAATTTCATTTTCAATGATTATTTGATCTCCAACAACAGACATTCCCAATTATCCAGCCTTTCCCTCACATGGAAATTCAGACTAAACGATTTACCGTACTTAGAATTCTGCTTCATGTAATGTAAAGTACCCTTTGAAAACCCCATCTCCTTCCATTTTGAATAAGACATATCCAGAATTGTTTGTCTTATCTCATCTGAATCAGCCCTCTCAACCTGATAAGCAGGTTTAGTGAAATCAAGTGTTTTCCTCTTACCAATAAGATGATGAGCCAACTCCCTACTTTTCAACAATAAAACAGAGCTCCAAGCAGTATTCTTGTTTCTATACTTGGTTTCTTTTATTCATCCGAAGATAAATCTATAAAATGGAAATTTAGGGCTACTGCCCTCAAAGAAACAAAAGATCTTCAAAAATATGAACTGGAGTATATTCCAGAAGCCCGACTATTTCATTTTGATAACAAATCAAGTGTCTATTGGTTGCTTATAAAAGAATTAGATCAACTGGATGTTCCACTCGCAGGAATCCTAAATAAAAATTCATATGATTATCCTGATCTCTGGTTTTTCAGCAATCACGAAGGTGAAAAAGTCGTGTTCAACACAAATCATCTGACATCAGGAAATGCATTTTTGATTGAAAATAGGTTTTGAATGGGTTAATGTTTCTAGACATAGTAAGTTATTCCATCACAAACTAAAAATTATATTTTCTTCTCAATTAGTAATAATAAAAAGATATGAAAAGAGCGTTTAATTTGCTTGTAACAAGGCCAGTTCTTCCAGAATTATGCCAAGTATATTGTGACGTATTATCTCTTTTTCATCAGAGAGTTTCGTTGTTTTCATTGCCTTTTGCCTTCTTTTATTGAAATGACAATTAATGGCATTATTAGTTTAAAAAATAGCGCATAATTCATTGTCGGGACAAAAGTTAGGAATGCGAATCCACTATAACGTCTTCTCCTTTAGGCCTCCGCTCCCTCTCTTTTATATTATATTCCAGAAGTTCATCTTCTGCAGTCTTTTCCCCGCCAACCCAGCGATCAACAACCGTGCAGGCTGCAACATCTCCTGTCACGTTGACGGAAGTACGACACATGTCCAGAATTCGGTCCACACCTATTATGAGGGCAATACCACTTGCGGGAATGCCTACACTGTTTAATACCATAGCAAGGATAACAATTCCTACTCCCGGGGTTGCCGGAGTTCCTATGGATGCTCCCACTACAGTTATCATAATTATTGCGAGTTCACCAATTCCCAGATCTATGCCATATACCTGGGCAAGAAATACAGCAGCAACACTCTGGTATAGGGCGGTTCCAGTCATGTTGATAGTCGCTCCCAACGGGATGACAAACTGGGAAACAGATGGCCTGACGTTAAGTTTCTCTTCCGCAGTCTTAATTGAGAATGGCATAACTGCAGCAGAGCTTGATGTGGAAAACGCCAGCAGGAGTAAATCACGAATCGATTGTAAAAATTTCAAGGGCTTCATTTTTGTTAAGGCAAAAACAATAGCGATATACATCAGCATCATTATCAGTAATCCGGCAAGAACCGTTCCCACATAAACAGTCATACCCAGAAGTGTGCCAATTCCCAGAGTTATAGTAAATTTTGCCAACAGGCCAAAAACAGCAAATGGTGCCAGCAGCATGCTCCATTTTACAACCGTCATGCTGACTTCCTGTACTGAGCCCAGTAGTTCCAGAAGTGGTTTAGAGCTATCAGGTGCCATCGAAACAAGAGCGATTCCTATAATCACTGAAAAAATTACCACTTGCAACATTTGTCCTGTTACAAGGGCACTTAATGGATTAGTCGGAAGAAGTGTTCCAACAAGGCCCTGAACATCGGAAAATGAAGGCATGGACATTTCATTTTGTGGCGTGAAGGATGCTGAATCTTCCATAGTTGACTGGATTATTTCACCGCTTAGAAACAAGCCGGGTTGTACAAAAGTTGCTATCCCAAGACCTATTATGATAGCTATTGTGGTGGTTACCAGGAAAAATGCTACTGTTCTCAATCCCATTTTACGCAGCTGTTCCATATTTTCGCCGGCAGCAATCCCGCGGATAATGGATGCAAAAACAAGGGGGACAACGATCATTTGTAACAATCCGAGAAATACATAACCAGGAATTGCTATCCAATCCCCGATTACGCTTGCAATCTCAGGATTTACAAATCCTGTTGATGGTCCCAGCAATAAACCTACGATGATTCCCAGAAACATTCCCAGCAATATCTTAAGCCACAGTCTTTCCTTAACAAAGACATGAAGGTGGTAGCTCAGATTTTTAAGGGAACGGAGGTGTATCATCTCCAGAGGCTGAAGTCTCTTTCTTTTTTGATTCATCTTCATTTAACCTATACTCGAAGTGGTTGTAATTATTATCTTCGTTGTTTATAGTTTTATAGTAGCTACATCGCAGTCCTCTTCTCTGCCAACTACTTTCAGCATGTTCTCACGTTTCAGCTAGAAGGTCTGGATAAATCCCCATATCTTTATAAAAGCAAGTGAAGTATGTTTATTGCATGGTCCCCAACAACCGTTCTAATTTTCCCGCTATCTGGGAGATTCTAAAAAAAGAATATCCTGATCCACAACCTGCTCTTCATTTCAGCAATCCTCTCGAATTACTTGTTGCAACTGTTCTTTCCGCCCAGTGCACTGATGCACAGGTGAATATGGTAACTGAGAAGCTTTTCAAGAAGTACAGGTCAGTAGAGGATTTCGCAAATGCAGATCCGGAAACCCTTGAGAAAGAAGTCTATTCTACTGGCTTCTACCGCAACAAAGCCAAACATGTCCGGGAAAGTGCACAACTTATCATCACAAAATTCGGTGGCGAAGTTCCCAGCACTATGGAAGGATCTGTTAACACTTCCCGGAGTTGCCCGTAAAACCGCTAATATTGTGCTTGCAAGAGGTTTCGGGGTAGTCGATGGCGTGTGTAGCCAGTTGATACTCACGTCAAACGCCTTTCAGGAAGGCTGGGACTCAGCAAAAACAAAGACCCGGTGAAAATCGAGAAAGACCTGATGCAGCTTACCGACAGGGAAGAGTGGGATGACCTAGTTAACTCCTATCTGTCGTAGCAAAGAGCCGCGTTGAAATAGCTTTCAACGCTACTAACATGGAACGATAAACAGCGATGTGGTTACAGGAGTTTGTTCTGGGAATTGGATTTTTAGTTTTAATGACTTTAATGTAGGCATCCTACTCTCAACAAAAAGCATTTTACGAGAATAAAACAAGGCCCTCCAACAATTGATGAAGACAGGT
>CAZHNA010000028.1:0-14714 GCA_964532775.1 uncultured Methanosarcinales archaeon | reverse complement strand
CCTTCCTCGGTTTTACTAACAAAAGTTGCAGAAATCCGTCCCGAAGAATCAGTTGTCACATTTAGTGTGCTACCAGACTGGTTTCCCACATAAAGAGTACCAAGTGATGTGTTTGTATTGTTTAAGGTAAGAACAATTCCAGAAAGACTGTGCCCCCATGGGTCAAGTGCTGCTGCTACAATTGTAGCATTATGGTTACCAGTATTATTTTGTGTCAGCACTTTAGAAGGATAAGTATACATCCACAAAGACGACAGGCCACCTAAAATAAATGTCAATTCCGTTGAATTATTAATACTGGTGATGCCAGTTTCATTCTTATAGGTCGCTGTTACTGAAACGTTTTCAATATAAGGAGTCGGGCCTACTTTGGTAGTAGCTATACCAAGTTGGTTCAATGGAATTATAGTTGAACCTGAATCAAGACCCGTGAAATAAATTTGCTCATCTATTGAACCACCTGAAGGTAGTATCGGATTCAAAAACTGATCTGCAGGTTGAGCCGCAAGTCTATAGTAATCGTTGTTGTTGGAATAACAACTGGAAGGAGTGTAGGACATTAAAATTGACTGAGGGTGATCCGCCAGACCAATCACTTCAAAGCTTATTTCAAGACCTGTACCAGAAACTGAAATATTAACTGTATTCGCACCTGCACGTTTGTCTGATCTGAAAATGGTATATGTACGACCTTCTAGGTTTGTTGTATTGGAAGTTGGAGATACATCAACAGAATCGTATGTATTCAGGCTATTGTAAGACGTATTTAATGGAGATGTAGCTGAAAAATTAACAGTCGACCCGTTTACAGGATTAGAATATACGTCAAAAACCGCTGCCCATATAGTAGAAGTGGTGTTAACAGTATGTTCGTCGTCATAAGTCACACTAAGACGATATGGGTTTCCTGAAGAATAATCCAGAACTGTGGAATTCAAAATCGAATCAGAAGATACATTGAAAATTATACTGCATGAATAATTGGAATAAACATTCATTTGTGTGAGTGATTCACCTGTAGACACATTGCTAATGAGAACTTCGTCATTGCTTATGTTAACAAACAATTGTTTGCCTGGAAATGTAGAAAAATTTGTGCTTGATTCCCTGGCATTTCCTTCCAAATCCAGAATCGTCATGTTTACAGAAAAATTGGTTGTAGTGTTTATGTTTCCGAATATATCATAAGCTGTAATGTTAACTATCGAACTATTACCCACTATTAAAGAAGAAGCAGATGTATCCAGATTAATTGATGAAACTGAAGCCGGTAAGTATGTCACATTAATCTCGGAAGTAGTACCGTTATAATTAGCGCTAATATTTGAAAGACCGGATTGTGTGGAATTTAACCGAACAAAGGCAATTCCTGAAGAATTAGTCGTATTGTTTGATGCCGAGAGATTTCCCAAATCGGCGGTGAAATTAACGATTGTATTGTTCATTGGGGTTGAGTTGTTTGTCAAATTGGCAAAAATGAGGATCTCTTGCCCCACATTAGACTGATCTGGATCGACAGATAGCTGCAACGAAACAGCGTAAGCGGAACCGCACAGTGATAAAACGAAAAATAATACTAGAGCAACTGTTGAAATTCTCATAACTAAATCCCTTATATATATTTATATGGACATCTATGTAAAGGTTACGAACATAAGAGCAAATATATAAAAACAAAAAAAGGGATCAGATAGACTGTTCCCTTTCACTACCATCATCGTCTGAAGGAACATCTGATTCCGGCTCTGAAACCTCTTCTGTTTCTTCGATTTCCTCAAATTCAGCTTCTTCTGCAATTTCAGTGTACTCATCCGGACGATCTTCAATAAAACGCAGTGTTGCAATTGTTGCCGCAATAACCACTATTGGAATCGTGATGAGAGAACCTACTACCACGTAGCCTCCGATAGCACTGATAACCCATATGATAATGCTAAGAATCAAGGTATCAACTAAATTTGCTCTTCCAATTTCGATACTTTCCTTGATAGCATCAATGCCACCATAGCCCCTAATAACCAGAAGTGGGAAAGCATAGAGTAGGAGAACCATGAGCACAATTCCCGGGATTACAAGAAGCATAAAACCAATACTCACCAGAATTCCGGCAACTAAAGCCATCACCCAACTTCTTACAAAATGGTTGAAACCTTCAAAAACATCCTTGATTTCGAGTTCTTCTCCTCTTATACCCTTAAGAGCCATAAAATATAAGCCGTAGAATAGAGGAGCAATAGTTACAATCAAAATAGATCCGATTGCTACTATCAACGTCGCGATAATAAAAGTTACAAAATCTCTTTTGAACACATCCCATGTGTCTGAAAATACTTGTTCATGATCCAAAAATAATCACCTCTTGAGACATCCCCCTATCAGAAGGCCATATAGGATTATGGCGTCGCCTCTATAAAAAGATATAAGAGTAACAAAAAAACGGTTTAATGAAAAAAAGATTCCTGAAAACCTGAGGTTACAGGAATTTTGTAGGTTTTTTGGATCGAGGCATTTTCATTACCAAAAAGCGCAACGGCGTTTTGCCGGAATTTCGCACAGAATGTGGAATTTCTTTTGGCAATTCAATAAGAGTATCTTTTTTTGCTGATGCGTTTTCATCCCCAACTTCAACTACTGCATCCCCTTCCAAGATATAAACAGCAGCATCTACTGGAGTGATATGCTTTAAGAGACTCTGATCTGGATCAAGAGTAATGTGAGCGATCTGGCCATTTTCCGAATCATATAGACTGCGGGCATCTGCACCATGAGGATTTGGTTTAGCATCTGCATTTTTGACTTCTGTAACTATCATTTTAACCTCCCAAAAAAAGTAAAAGAGAAAAGTTGCTTAGAGCAACCTTTCAATATCTGCTTCAACGGTTGTGTTTGCACTGATGTTGAAGTTCTCAACCAGAACGTTGAGTACATTTGGGGAAACAAATGCTGGCAGTTCCGGACCTAGCACGATGTTCTTAACTCCAAGACTAAGCAGTGCAAGCAGCACAGTAACCGCTTTTTGTTCATACCATGCAATGTTGTATGAAACCGGAAGCTCATTGATATCATCCAGTCCAAAGGCTTCGGCAAGTTTCAATGCAATGACTACCAAAGAATAGGAGTCGTTACACTGTCCTGCATCTAATACACGGGGGATACCGCCGATGTCACCAAGGTCCAGCTTGTTGTACCTGTATTTGGCACAACCCGCAGTAAGGATTATTGCATCATCGGGAAGCTGTTTGGCAAAGTCAGTGTAATAATCCCTTGATGCGTGTCTTCCGTCACAGCCTGCCATGACAATAAAGCGGGATATCTGACCTGCTTTTACTGCTTCAATAACCTTGTCTGCAACAGACAATACTGCATTGTGAGCAAATCCACCCATTACCGCACCGTTTTCAATTTCAGAAGGTGCACTGCACTGCTTTGCCTGCTCGATGATTGCAGAGAAATCTTTGGTCCCATCAGACTTTTCGTCGATGTGTTTTACATCTTCAAAGCCTACAATTGATGTGGTGTAAAGCCTGTCTTTGTAGGATGCTTTCGGAGGCACCAGACAGTTAGTAGTCATGAAGATTGGACCATTAAAGGTCTCAAACTCATCCTTTTGTTCCCACCATGCGCCTCCATAGTTACCTACGAGATGCTCGTACTTCTTTAGTTCAGGGTATGCATGTGCAGGAAGCATCTCCCCATGTGTATAAACATCCACACCGGTACCTTCGGTCTGCTCAAGCAGCTGTTTGATATCCTTGAGGTCATGTCCACTGATAAGGATACCAGGGTTTTCCCCAACTCCGATATTGATGGAAGTCGGTTCTGGAGTACCATAAGTGGAAGTGTTAGCTTCATCAAGGAGAGCCATGGTCGTTACTGCGACGGAACCACATTCCAAAACCAGATCAACAAGTTCCGGAACACCGATGTCATCCCTTGTGGTAGCAATGAGTCCTTTCTCGATAAAACTGGAGATATCTTCATTCTTGTATCCCAGAACATCTGCATGAAGGGCATAGGCAGCCATACCTTTGATCCCGTATGTCAGCAATTCCTTGAGAGAACGGATATCTTCATCCTCAATCCTGAGAATGCCAAAATTTGTACCGGACATCAATGGTTCTCGTGAGACAGTAGCTTCTGCCGGAATACCTTCAAGACCGGTAATCTTGCCAGAGGGTTTTGATGGGGATTTCTTGCTATCTTTATCAGATAGTTCGTCTTTCAAATCATCCCTGACAGCAATTAACTCAGCAATTTTTGCCTCAAAGTAGGCAGGATCAAAGTTAGTATTGGTTATTGTAGAAAAAAGGGACTCCAGCAGGAGTTGATCAGTTTCAGGTTTGGATAAACCTTCTTCCCTTGCTTTTGCGTTATAAAATGCAACGCCCTTTAGTGCATAGATAAGCTTGTCCTGCAAATCCGCAACTTCCCCGGTCTTTCCACAAACACCACCGGTTGTACAACCTGTGCCTTTAGCAGCTTCTTCACATTGATAACAAAACATATTTTTCCTCCTATGGTAGTATCCTATTGATAGTTGGTACTATAATGATACTAGCTTATATAGTAAGAAGTTTCTAATAAGATACTATGAAAAATTGTACAATATACAAAACAATGGATATTCTAGGGAAACGTTGGACCCTTTGTATCCTTCTAGAGCTTTACAAAGGGGACAGTGACGAAAAACAGTTCAACGAACTAAAAGGTATGCTTGATGGAATTACCCCTAAAATGCTTTCTACAAGACTTAAGGAGTTAGAAGCCCAGGGAATTGTCACGAAAAGCGTGGATAGTACTACTTTGCCCGCAAGATCATTTTACTCACTGACAGAAAGCGGCATGGATTTTATTCACATCATTCAAGATATTAAAAAGTGGGCACTAACCTGGCAAATCGATAACCCCGAGTGTGAAATGACCGAGTGTAAGTATTGTGGTGTTATTTCAAAATAAAGTAGTCAAATAAAACACATGAAACGCCAATAAAAGAGACGCATATTATTTAGCCTTGCAATTCGGTCTGCAAATCAGAAGCTTCAAGAGATTCAACAGCATTAAAACCGGTTGTTTTTTTGAATGTCATTCGGTGAACAAAATTGCCCATAGAATCCGATGGATCGAGCATTTCAAGATTTAGTCGATCTAGCGTTTTTTGTGGAATTGCTACACTAAAAATTGGTTTTTCTTCCATGTGCCCGGTCTGACTGTTTAAAAGATTCCCCATACAATTTACTATGACCATTTCGATGGGGAGCAAGACAAAAATCTCTCTCGCAACTCTCAAGGCACAACTACAAATGTAATCTTGATATAACGCGTAATATTTACCTTTAGGCATCTTCTTTACTGAAAGCTTTCCACTTTTCAATTGACTTTTAACTTCTGAAGGTACGACATCTTCATCGTTCACATGTAAAGTTACTTCAAGTAAAGAACTACCCGTGGCTTTAAACTCAAGTGAAGAACCAAGTTCACTAATATCACTAAAAGGATCGGTCTGCTTGATAGCATCCAAATAAGCCTCAGTATCGCCTAAAAGTACCTTGTCGGATAGTTCATGGATTACAACCCAGTCTGCATAATCTTGATCATATAATTGCAGACTCTCCTGATATTCCCCCTCATCTGCTCGTCTTGCCTCTTCAACATTTTGAGTTAATGTGTTACGCTTAGAATCTACACGCTTCAGCATCTTGTCAAAAAATCCAGGCGTAAACTTATCCAATTTTGATTGTGCTAATTCTTCCTTTTTATGAGATTTTGTAGGGCTAACAGGTGGTTCAGAAGATTGAATTGTTCGCCAATCCCACACATCACTACATTCCTTATGAACAGAAAGCAATAGGTCAATATAATTATCGTACACGTTGACTTCATAGGCTGCCCGCTCTATTTCTTGCATTTTCTCTAGCTGTTTCTGCTGCCTTTCAAGTTCACGCTGTCGCCGTTGTGCTTCGCGCTCATACTTTCGATGCGCTGCATTTATAGAGCGCACAGTTCCTTTCCACCCCATTTTATTTCCCCTCAATGATCCATTTCAGTTTACCCGAATTTCCCGCTTTTCCAACCACATGCACATCACTTCAGAAATACTTCCGCCGATTTAGAGTTATTTTCAACAGATGTTCCTTTGATTTGATTTAAAGATGATCGTTGACACATCCAAAATATTGTAGACCGTTTGAAATCATGAACCTCTGAGCTAACAAAGGCAACAATCTTTCATTCTTGATTAGTTCTTCTGCAAAATCACTGCCCTACTGAAAAAGATACGAGGATGCCTTATCGGAGAAAAACCACATTTTACAGCTTCATCCACTGTTTTCTTAAAGACTTTTTTTGATACATGGATTTTAGGTTCCGCATAAAATAGTAAGCCACCGGAATTCAAGTGTGAATAGATTTCACCAAGAAGAGCACCTGCATCCGGAATTTCATGCAACATGTAAATAGCCAGCGCAAAATCCAATGATCCTGAGAGCCCAATTTTGTCAGGTAACGTTTTGTGCAAAACAATCCTGTTTTCAAGCTCCGTTCCAGAAATCTTCTTTTTTACTTTCCCCAACATCTCTTCCTGCAAATCCGCAGCAATAACCTTCCCTGAATTCCCCACCAATTTGGCTGCCGGGATTGTAAAGTAGCCAGGACCACAACCCAAATCCAGTACAACCATTCCCTCTTTCACATGGTTCTTCAGGATTTCATGCGGATTCTGAAGTCTTCTGCGCAGGAAGTTATCAAGAATACCGGACATTGCAGCCGGACAGATCATGCTATCTATATCCACCATTAGCAACTCCCAAAACATGTCCCAGCCTTTTGAACATGCTACTAAACGATAGATCGCTTCGAAAGATTATATAGTTGCTTTGGATTTGAAAAATATTCAGAAAATAGTAAAAAGCCCTGGGTGGGATTCGAACCCACGACCTCGTCCTTACCAAGGACGCGCGATACCTCTATGCCACCAGGGCGTATGGTGATTGCTGTGACCCCAAAAAAGGGAATATCAGATAATAAGTTTTCGGTCGGATTACAGGTTCCAGCGGCCGTCTACTGGAAAACTCTCTTTAATCCACATTAAAGTCAGATTTTGGTACACTATTCTGTAGGTTCGTGACAAGACATGTTCACAACCGAAGAGGTCCTGCCCATCTTCAAGCTGGATGGTCTCAAAATCCCTACGAGTCTCCATGCCATGAGTTCTCAGAATTTTACCAATTGGAATGTCCGCGCGCATCAAATCTTGCTTTACTCCTTCGGGCATTCGATCCAGCGGAGAAAGGGAAAGAGCATGTGCATACGGAACATCTCCCGCAACAAGCATAACTGTGCGATGGTTTACCGAAGATCCTTCGGCTGCACCCAGCAACATAGCCATTTCAACATCTGCGGGTTCAAGGTGCTGATCCTCAGTGATAACTGAAACCTCACTACGAGTCATGATTTCGAGCAGGAATGTCACGGACCCATCCGTGCCAGCGCATACCCTCAGGCAGGTAGGAATATCAAAGCTTTTTAGAGCTTCAAGAAAACTACTATTAACGAATGCCAAGGTTGATCAAACTTATTTGGAAACAGCCTTCTTTGCCTGTTTTAGCCTTTCTTTAGCAGTATATCCGGTTGCCTTAAGCAGAAAATCTCTGAAACGTTTGTTAGTGTCCAAAATTACATCATCTGCCAGGCCTTCAGCATTAGAAACCGTATCAACTGCGAGGAGCTTGCCATTCATGCAAACAGATAACTCAGTCATTGCTCCGTAAGAAATAGTCAATTTCTCCCCATCACGAACGATTTCGGAAGGGAAACAAGCCTGAAGTTCTTCATAAATCCTCTCAATGTCAGGGGAATTTCCACGTTTTAACTTATACTCCTTCATGATTACCGAATCTTACATGATGTTTTGAATCAATAAATGTTCCGGTTAGCATGAGAATTAAGAATGAAACAGCTACAAATCTTCCGCGCGCATAAACCAGTAGTGTTTGTGCATATTTAATGTTGTTTTGTACACAATATACACTCTTAACGACAAGGTATATATACAGATGATAGCGTATAGTAATATAGTGAGCAAGGATTAAAAGCAGCTTTCGTACCACCACCACCACACAATTCTACTTTTTCAAACTTGCTCATTTTTCTTTTCATATATCAATTCCCACAATGAATTGACTTTTTACCATTTTCACCGATAACAATAACCTTTGGCACTGCCTGACATGCAATGTCAGCTAGTTGCACCATCCCAACCCATGAAGGTACAGGATCGGAGTAATTCTTAAAAGGAAGATCGAAATCAAGATTGCTCAAAAACTGATACAGAAGGACTTCAGATGACCCTTCCAGCAAAGGAAGTATTTTGTTAAAATTTGACTCATTTACATAGTCAGGAATGACGCGTATCCAAATCCTAAGCCATTTTTTCTTTGCAATCTCAAGAGAGCGTGAAAGATTTGAGATATACGTTTCAACCCTTGCCCCAGACATCCCAGTTAATTCTATAAGTGGAGAAACATCATCCATAGGAGCCTTGAGTTCCAGAACAAAACCTTTTACATAAGGCATTGCCTGCTCCAGAATTTCGGGCTTCATACCATCTGACTTCAGCACAATTTCAACATTAAGACCCTGCAACTGTTCAATTAAAAGAATCAAATCTTTCTGGATAGTAGGCTCCGCGCCTCCAAGAAATACTTTTGTTGCACCCGAATCAGTTACAAAATCAACAATCTGATCAATGGAATATTCTTCAAATGGCTGAGTTATGTGCACACAATATGGACATTTAAGATTGCAACCAAAAAATTCCAGCCGCACCTCACCATTAGCCTCTGACAGGCCTATTAAACGCAATCCTATTACCTCCAATTGGCAAAAGCCAAACTAATACAATAAAAGCAGATATTGGTTTTAGTACAGATATAACCAGAGGATAAGCTATAAAAGCAGAAAGGGTAAATGTAGGGCAATCACGTCAACAGCGGTGCAATATCAATGATAAAAAAGCTTACTCTGGAAGACCTCAAAAGAAGTAAAGATTATCAGCAGGGAACAGAAGAAGGGGAAGGGGAAGCCCTGGAAGATCTTTATGACTTAATTATGCCACCTGGAACGCCATCATATATCATCTATGATCTGGTCGAAGAATTCAAGCTTGAACCACTTGAACGAACTATCAAGGTAAATATCGTTGAATGTGACGAGAGAGAAGTGCTTGTACTCAGAGGTGAACTTGAAGCAGTCCAAGCAGCTGAAAAATACCTTCACAAAGAACTTGGAGAATACGTTAACTCAAATTAACGTGGTTTTATACCGGTTATTATATCCTTTTCGAAATCGAAAACGCAGGCATTTTGCCCTTCATACTCGATTTCAAGCTGCCGACTAGACGTGATAACTCCTACTTCGGCAGCAGCAATTCCTACATTTTCGAATGCTTTCAAGCAATCAATCTTATTATCTGCTTTTACGGTCACGACATAACCCGTAGCAGGATAAACTTTTAGCCATTGGCTAAGGGGCACAGATTCTGGACATGGAATTTTTCCAATATCAACTCTTGCACCAACACCACTTGTTTCACATAGCATCCCCAGAGTGCCAATAGTACCCGGATTGCTGAGATCTTTCCCCGCAGTTACAAGTCTGGCCTCACCAATATCTTTCATAATCAGAAAACGTGATTTCACAACATCTGAATCCTTGAATGAAGTGGTATCCCAACTGTAAGGTGAATTTACGCCGATCTTACCATCAAGATCATAGGCTACAATTACAATATCACCATCTGAAGCCGTGTCACTACGAATAAGAGAATCCTTGCGAGCAATTCCGATAATAGCTACGGCAAGGGAATTATACGGAGTATCAGGGTGCATGTGCCCGCCAACCATAGGAACACCGAATTTGCGAATACCGGCCCTTATCCCTTCAAGCATACCTTTTGAAACTTCATCATCACTTGAAGACATGACATTAACCATAGCGATGGGACGACCACCCATTGCAGAAATGTCATTCACATTTACAACAACAGAAGTATAACCGGTCCACCAGGGACTTGCATCAACGATTCGCCCCCAGATTCCATCAGCAGCAAAAAGGATAACCTCATCGCCACCAATATCGATTACTGCTGCATCATCGCCCATATCTACGATTGTGCCAGAATATTCGGATTGCACCTCTTCAAACATACGAGCAATATCCGAAATGGGTTTTTTGCGAACAACGCCTTCGAAATTGCACAGTTCACGAGCCAGTTCTTCAAGATCCAAGTAAACACCTTTCAGGTTATTTTTCAGAATCCTTTTTCACGGACTCAACCTTGATCAGATTCCTGCGTTCTTCACTCATCTGGGAAAGATCTTTCCCCAAAAGACCATACGCATCGGAGCGGCATTGCCTGCAGTGACGCATTTGTTGAACATAGGGTTCACAGGTATCCTGTACAGCTTTTCTTTCTTCCACCGTGGGAGCTCGCCTGTCCGCAAACTTTGCCTGCGTTATGAGTGGCATGACGTTCATGATGTAAACACCCATTTCCCGCAGTTTTTTCGCAATATCAACTATATGATCATCATTGATACCCGGAATCAGGACAGTGTTGATCTTTAAAGCAAGACCTGCTTCAACTGCCTGTTTTATACCTTCAAGCTGTTTTTCAAGAAGGATTGAAGCGCCTTCAACTCCCCTGTACACCTTACCGTCATAAAGAACATGATCCACAATCTGCGCACCAATTTCAGGATCGACTGCATTCAGGGTAACCGTCAGTGTTGATAAACCTACCTTAAGAAGATCAGGCATCTTTTCGGGGAGTGCAAGACCATTTGTGCTAAGACAGAAAGTTACATCCGGAAACTCTTTTTTGATTAATTCAAAGGTCTCAAACGTCTCGTCATTAGCAAGCGGATCTCCAGGCCCTGCCACTGCAATAACCTTAATGAAAGGATAATCTTTCAGTACCGTACGGGTTTTTTCAAGAGCCTGCTGCGGAGAAAGAAGTTCACTGGTAACTCCCGGCCTGCTCTCGTTAACGCAGTCGTACTTACGATCACAGTAGTTGCACTGGATATTACAGTTCGGCGCTACCGCCAGATGCATCCGCCCGTATTTGTGCTGGGCATTTTTATTATAACAGGGATGTTCGGCAATTTTCCGGCGCATATCATCAGTAAATGTTTCTTCCTTACACTTTTCTGGCACGTTACCACTTTTTTCAGACAAAATATATCCTCCGCATTTTAAGGGTTTGAATCTATCAAGACATTCATAGATATATGTTTTGGAGTGCTTCACTCAAAACTTCCAATCTGGCACCACTTACCTTCTCCTTCCCATACTTTTACAGAAACAGGATAAGGTAAAGCTGATGATAAGCGAGAGTGAATAGCCTCACACATATTTTCAGAGCTTGGGAACTCAAGGATGTCATTTAACAGGCGATGATCATAGTCCTTCAGGATTTCACGCACAGTCTTTTTGATATCGTAAAAATCCATAACCATGCCGGTTTCCTTTTTCTCACCTTCAATCACAATTTCAGTCTTATATGTGTGTCCATGAACTACCCCGCAGGTTTCATGACCTGGAAGATAATGTGCACTATCAATATATTCAACAATTCCGAGTTTCATCTTGGTACTTACATCTGTCATTACAAACACCCCCACATCTTATGAGTCTGAGGAATTATACGAGTATCAACTATATCCAGAAGTTTATGCTGGCAATCCAGCAAAAATGCCGGCTTTGCAGCCAATTGTTTTTGCGTGACCGGCTGAAGTATCACGCAGCTTACAAAACCATGAATCTCTTCAATAATTGAAATTAAGTCATCCATGGAAGTATTTGAAGTAATTACCACCTTACAAAAACAATCACAAGACTCCGTACTTCGAAGAGCACGGAAGCACTTTATTGTATCTTTAAAATGTGAATCCAATTCATCCGCAGGAAGACCGAAATCCAGTTTAACATCACCTGAAACATAGCTAACCTTGTCTTTTACTTTCTTAGCCATATTCGGAAGAGTCATATTTGATTCAAGGTAAAGTGGCACATTCGTTGATAGAGAGCAAATAAAATCAGCATGTAGCAAAGGTTCTCCACCCGTAAGGGACACGGAGTGGAGTTTATCATATGATTCAATCAATCCTACCACACTTGCAGGATCCAGTGGGTTTGGCACATCCGAAAAGGAAGCAGGTTTCCCAGAAATTTCATATTTGCAACTGGCAAGAGCTTCTGTAGGCGTATCACAATAATTGCAATTCAAATTACAACCTGAAAATCTTACAAAGGCCTGCCTCACACCGACATAGGGACCTTCCCCCTGCACGGCACAGAAAACTTCAATCAGGGATGCTTCTGGAATCAAATTACCCCCAATTGCCGGGATTTCCTTAAATCAGCTTCAATGTCTTCCATCTCAAAAGCATATTTTTCAGAAACAACGCCCAACAAATTGATCGCCTGGCCTTCACTCATGCCGGCGTCTATAAGATTACCATAGAAATCATGAGACACATTCACACCAAAATGAATTTTTTGGGAAATTGCAGAAGTGCTTGCTATTGAAATTGATAACTTCTTCTCGTTCACAAAAAGGTCATCACCTTCCCGTTCCACCGTCAGACCTTCATCCACTAGCACTGAAGCAAAAATAGTTGTTAACAAACGCTGTCTTGCATAGACAAGTTTAAGATCAGTAGAATCAAAATGTTCCACAATAAAATGAAGCATATCAGGAGACTCAATTGATTCATTTTGCCTGAGATCTTCCAGATCAATCATATGTTCCGGGAAAACATCACACGCACCCCTGAAAGCGATAATTGAGTCGGACTTAATTCCAAAAGCCGAATATGCCCAGAGCGATGAAATCTGGCTGCCATCATAATCGATTTTCTCATCCATAACATAAGCTTCTATCATTGATTCATATCCCCCAGTTCAATAAATAATGGATCAGTCACACCTATTTTCTCAAAAGCAAGAGAACGCCTTTTGCAACTTTCACATACACCACAAGGAATTGGACCTGCATCATAGCAACTCCAACTCCACTTGAGAGGAGCACCACTTTCCAGAGATGCTTTCACGATGCCCTCCTTATCCATGCCAAGCAAAGGAGCGTAAACTTTCACATCTTTTAAAGTCGAATAAGTTAAAAGAGAATTTGCAGCATCCACAAATTCAGGAGAGTTATCGGGAAACGTCTCCGCCTCTTCCCCATTAAAGCCTGCAATAATAAATTCATAATCCATACTTTCAGCAAAACATGCTGCAACATTCAACATTAAGCCATTGCGATTGGGGACCCATACTGCTTCGGCAGTTTTCGTTGCGATTTCAGAGAATAATTCTTCATCTGAAGGTTCAGGCAAAGATTCGCCTTTATTTACAAGTGAAGTCGTTGTAATATCCGCCAACCAATCAAGGCGAATAATTTTATGCACTATATTGTAGTGATCACATATTTTTTTGGAGAAAGCAGCCTCAATCACCGCTGAACGCTGTCCGTAATCAAACGTAATTGCAAGAGCCACATCCATTTTTTCCTTCGCCATTACAAGAGCTGCAACTGAATCCAGACCACTGCTCAAAAGACATATCCCTGTCAAAATAAATCCTCCGATATTCCCCCAGTATTCCCTGAAGATTATTTATAAGTATCGCAACACAAAAACAACAAATAGATAAACTCTGATAGTTAACGTGAGAGCCATGCCACAAATTGCGAACAAGGAAGTACTTGCATCCAGACTTTAGAAGATGTATTGGATGGAAGCAGAAATGGAACAGCTTGTTTTATGGGAAGCGAGAATTGAATTGATGGGAGAAGATGCCGCTGCAATCGAAATGTTGTCAGCCGATTCAGAGAGACATCATTTGATTCTGAAAAGGTGGCTTGAAAAAGCAAATGTTGAGATTCCAACAAAGGCACCCGCCGGACTCCCAATCAAAAAATTTGATTTTGAAGGGATGGACAGTCCGGAGATGTTTCGAACTATTATGAAATATGAGATTTTGGCGAGAGATACCTATATTGAAGCCAGAAATGCAAATGAAGCAATAAAAGATCTATTTTCGGAAGAAAGCATTCAGGAAGATTTCATAAAAGAAATGGGGACCTTGGCAAAAGAGGAAGAACAACATCGAAAAATATGTGAAGAAAGAGTTGGAGGATTTAGAAAAATAGCGGGAAAGAGCCTTTAATTTCCCGTTATTTTGTTATTATTTCAGATTTCTTCTACTGATGAAGAACAACATTCCTACAATCATAATTGGTAATGCTATTGTCGGAAACTCCGGAATTTCTTCATCTGGAATCACATGCACCGTACCAACATAACTATGGCTTCCATTAGCATTGCTGGCAGTCAGATTCACATCATGCGAACCAAGGGCAGTAAATGTCCAAATTGGCAAGCTTGAATTCGAATCTTCAACGTTGTCACCATCAAAATCCCATGAAAGCTCAGTAGCATTGCTGGAATTGTCCCAGAACTGAATATTCAGAGGAGCCGAACCACTACTCACATTAGAGGTGAAATAAGCGACCGGAAGAATACTATCATCTTCAGGACGTTCATTTTCTGCCACAATAATATAATCAGTATAGACATCGGCACCATTTGTATTGCTAGAAGTAAGATTTACACCATGAATACCAATTCCAAAGATCCAGATCGGAGAACTTG
>CAZHNA010000027.1:0-15013 GCA_964532775.1 uncultured Methanosarcinales archaeon | reverse complement strand
AAACCCGATACTGTTTGCAATAGCATGATTTTGGTGGCTTCTAAAAACGAATCCGTCACCGAAAACAAAACCGAAAATACAATTGTAGCAGATTGTGACATGTATAATTTTGAGGGTTTAGCAAAACAAAACCAACTCCCGATGAGCAATCCTGAAACTATCCTAAAAACAATAATCTTCAAAAGTTTGCAGAATGCACCACGCACAAAAGAAGGAATATCCGAAGGTTTGGACGCAACGCTTCGCGAAGTAAAAGGAGCGTATACTGTTATAGGTAAGCTCGAAAATTACGTTTTTGCTGTTTCAGATATTGAAGGCTTAAAAGCTATCTGGTATAATTGCAAAAGTGGTTTTGCAGCAGCCTCTGAAAAGAAATTCTCACCTCAAAAAGCAGAAGCTGAAAAACTGGATCCCAGAAAAATACTCATCTATGATACAAATGATAAAACTTGTAGTTTGTTTGAGAGAAAACACAATTTTCAACTCAAAAACATTGAAAATGGTAGCTCATCTACCATCGACAAATTACAAAATCTGCTTGAACAAGCTACAGAAATAAGGGTTCCTGATGAACCCTTTGGGATTCTCTTTTCCGGCGGACTGGATTCATCTTTAATTGCAAGCCTTTGCAAAAAAGTAAAACCAAATTGTCAGATCACCGGTTATACAGCCGGCTTTGAGGGAAAAAGAGAAGCTCCTGATGTAGAACATGCAAGAAGAGTTGCAGAAAAACTCGGAATCAAGTTAAAGGTCGCCACTATTTCACCTAGCCAAGCTGAAAGTTACTTGAAAAAACTTGTTCCTTTGCTTGAAACAACGTCTGTTCCCACACTCGGTATTGCCCTTGCCCTTTATGCAGCAACAAAAGAGGCAAGTAAAGATGGCATCAAAATCTTATTAACAGGAAGCGGAGCCGATGAGATGTTTGGTGGATACAACCGACATAAAACCGCTGAAAATCTTGCTGAAGATTGCATAAAGGACACTCTAAGCATCCACGTTCAGGACACATATCGTGATGAACTAATTGGATCAGAATGCGGGATTTCATTAAGAGCGCCGTTTCTGGACAAAGACGTGATGGAGTATGCATTGTCACTTCCTGATGAATGCAGGATGCATAATGATGAAAACAAGTATATCTTAAGGCAAATAGCCGGGACAATAGGAATGACTGCTGAAACAACTCATCGGCCAAAAAAGGCGGCCCAATATGGAAGTCGATCTGATAAAGCAATTCGGGAACTATCAAAAAAACACGGATTTACCCGAAAATCAGACTATCTGGAAAGCCTGAAAAAAGAAGAGAAAGAAAAAATTCCGCTTGGTGTTCTTTTTAGCTCCGGTAAAGATTGCAATTATGCACTTCACCTGATGAATGAGAAAGGCTATCCCATTAAATGCCTGATTACCATCCGAAGCCAGAATCCTTATTCATACATGTTCCACACGCCTAACATCAATCTTGCTCAGATGCAAGCTGATGCTATGGGAATTCCATTGATTGAATGGAATACTGTAGGGGAAAAGGAAATCGAGCTTGAAGACCTAAAAAAGGCAATTCAGAAAGCAATCCATGATTTCGGGATTAAGGGAGTCATAACCGGTGCCCTGCATTCAAACTACCAAAGAGAGAGGATTGAAAATATTTGCAAGGAGCTTGGTATAGAAGCTGTTTCACCTCTTTGGGGAATGAATCAGGAAGAAGAAATGAGAGAACTTCTTGAGTATGGTTTTTCATTTATTTTCAGCAGCATTGCCGCCTACGGGTTGAACAGTAATTGGCTGGGAAAAGAAATCACTTCTGAAGATATTGATAAGCTGGCTGGTTTAAATGAAAAGATTGGACTTAATGTTGCAGGTGAAGGCGGGGAATTTGAAAGTTTCGTGCTGGATGCGCCCCTTTACAAGAAAAGAATAGAAGTTGTTGAGAGCAGAGTAATCGAACTCGACGAATATACTGCACGCTTTGTAATTGAAAAAGCTATATTGGTAGACAAATAAAGTATATGGTATCAATCCGGGGGTTCAGAAGTTGGAAAAGGAGAGTTCTAAAAAGGGGAACAGCAAACTTGCCGATGAAAAGATTGAAGATTCAGATGATGAAATCGACGACTGGTGCGAGTCTTTTGTAGAACCTGAAGATAAGATGACCGATGCTGACAGGCAGGTTAGTGAATGGTGCCGCCTGGAATCAAAAGACAAGAAAAAGAAAGAAGACAATGGATAATGATTCTACTCTTTACATGTTATCCAGGATAAAAAAATGATCCACAAAGAACATCGAACCAAAATTGTTTGTACAATCGGTCCTGCATCCTCTTCGGAAGTGAAACTTAAAGAATTGATATTTGCTGGTTTGAATGTAGCCAGGATTAATTTTTCTCATGGAGACCTGGGGCAGCACCATGAAATGATCAATAATGTTCGTCAGGCGGCCTCAGCCTTGGATAGTGTCACTGCCATAATGGCGGATTTACCCGGACCAAGAATAAGGGTAGGTAACATGGGAGATAAACCCGTTGACCTCAAGCGGGGAGGTCGTGTTTACCTGACAACAGACAATATTGATGGCAATGCTGAGATCATCCCGGTCAACTATGAAAATTTGTATGACAGCCTGTCTCCGGATTCAGATGTATATCTCAATGATGGGTTCATCCAGCTCAGGTACCACAGGATAACAAATAAAGGAGCCGAATGCGAAGTAATTGTAGGCGGAGCCCTTTCATCCCATAAAGGAATAAATCTCCCCGGTTCAAAACTTTTTGTCGATGCAATTACCGAAAAGGATCTGGAACTTATGGATTTTGCCCTTTCGGAAGGAATCCATTGTTTCAGTCTTTCTTTTGTGGAAAAAGCGTCAGATGTCAAAAAAGCCCGCAAGTTTGCGGAAAGCAAAGGGAAAAGTGTTTACCTAATTGCTAAAATCGAAAGGGAAGCTGCTATAAGGAATATCGATGAAATCATAGAAGAAGCAGATGCCATCATGCTTGCACGGGGTGATCTCGGCGTGGAAGTTCCTACACAGGAAGTTCCTATACTTCAGAAGGTCATTATTCACAAAGCAAACCTTGCAGGCAAACCCATAATCACTGCAACACACATGCTTGAATCCATGATCGATAATAATCGTCCGACAAGAGCAGAAGCAACTGATGTTGCAAATGCTATTCTTGACGGAACTGATGCAATAATGTTATCGGGAGAAACAGCAATCGGGAAGTACCCAATTGAATCTGTAAAAATGATGGCTAAAATTGCCAAAGAAACAGAAAAATGGAGGCACCAGACAGGCTGGGGCCTTGAACTCCTAACAGAAGGAAGCGACAAACTGGCAATGTCCATAGGCGATGTGATAGCATTGCAGGTGAACGAAGCCATACGTAAGCTGAACATCGATTATGTAATTACTCCCACCGTTTCCGGGAGAACCCCCCGACATATTTCAAAATTTAAACCCCAAAGATGGATTTATGCGATGAGTACTCATCAGGAAACCTGTGAACAAATGGCATTGTCATATGGTGTTCAGCCAATTTTTGTTAAAGGCAAAGTTTCCGACTGGGAAAACAAAGCGACTGCTGTCCTGAAAGACATGGGTATTGCAAAAATAGGTGATCTAGTTGTGCTTACAAAGGGAGACACTTCCGAAACCGGAAGCGGTACAAATATGTTAAAAATATTTAACATAACGTAATCAGCATCATAGAACCTTTTCAGCAATAAGGGCAGTGATATCCTGCATTTCCAGAGTTTCACCACAATCCTTGCAGGTGCCTTCAAGGTGATAAAGGCAAAAAGGACAATATGAAACCAGTTTCACATTTTTCTCTTTTACCTTATCAATTGTAAGCATAGCAACTTTTCGGGACACTTCTGGATAGTTTGGCTTGACACCTGCCGGAGCCCCGCAGCACATGTTTGTCTCAAACAGTTCTTCTACGTCAAACCCAAGTGAAGAAACTATCTCACGGAAAACCTCCTGTTCCCCCCTTAATGGACATGCATCCCTTAAGGCAACTTTACCTTCGCTTTTTTTGGGAACCAGTGTGCCGTTATCAATCATTTCCTTGAAGAGAAAAGAGGACAGGATCACTTCAAAGGTTGCTTCCCTGAAAAGGATGGGATATTGTATCTTGAGAACCTCGTAACAACCGGGACATGACACAATTAATTTTTTTACACCAAGGGATTCAATGTAGGTCACATATTTTTCTGCATGCGATGCTGCTTCATCAAGATGCCCGTTATCAATGAGGAAAAGCCCGCAACATTTCTCTTCAGCCAGCAGCATTGGTTTAATGCCTGCCACGTTCAGAAGCCGGATTGTATTTCGAGCAATTTCTTGATGAGCAAAAGAAGTCCAGCACCCTGCCATATAAGCAACATCAGACTTTTCCGAGAATTCAAGATCAGTACTAACCCAATCAAAGCGCTTTGAATCATCCATGTGCCCGGGTACATTCTTTTCAAGAATGTTTCGAACTATTTGTCCTGTTCGTTCGGGTTCACGTCCCTGTTCAGAAAGAAGCTGTCTTTCGCGCTGTATGATGGAAGTTATCGGAATATTGACAGGACATACGGCATCACATGCACCACACCGTGTTGAGAGATAAACATTATCAACCTCTTCGTCCGAAAGGCATTCATTTGCCTCTATGCGTGAAAGGAGACGCACTTTCGATTGCGGGGTGAAATTTTCATTTTCAGTAACAATTGTAATCGGACAAACGTCCAAACATTTTTTGCAGTCGATGCATGAATCAGCATATTCCTGTAGAGACATCATAAATAAACCTCCGAATAATTACTTAAGTAAGACTGCTATTATTTTTACCTATTGCTGACCGGTAAAGGGACTCATAAGTATAAACATTGAATAGATGGTGCAAGATGGAAAGTATTCTGTTCTTTATAATGACGCTTCTGGGAATAACAGTTGTATTGTGGCGTTTCAGGCTTCCCCCTTTCCTTGTACTCACAGGTGCAGCATTCTTTTACGGCATCCTGCTTGGAATGCAGGAGTTAACCGTAGTATTTACCACACAGGGTGCCGGGAAAATATTTGCTTTGCTTGCGATTCCCATTTTTTGCGGATCACTCATTGCACAGGTCATCCGACAGGAAAATTACGGGGAAAGAATCGTTGCGGATATAGAGAAAATTTCCGGGAGACCATCATTATCTTCAGGAATTACAGGTTACCTACTATCTATTCCCCTGATGTGCTGCCTGACTGCTTACGTGGTTATGATCCCACTTATCGAAAACCTGAAAGTGGAAGAAAGTACCAGAAAAAAGTGTTTTTATGCGGCAGCCATAGGAAGCACCCTTTCTTTTGTACTCCTGTATCCACTGCCCGTATTGTACAGTATTACAGCTAATATTGGAATCGAAGATGCAGTCGCTTTCAATGGAATAACAATACCGCTTTCACTTATGCTGCTGCTTGCGGGTTACCTTATACTCTGGAAAAAAGATATTTGGGCAGACAAATGGAAAGGTAAAGGTAGCTATACTGGAATTATTTCCATTATCGCCTGGTTACCAATAGTCCTTCCTATACTGTTACTTGGTGTCGGTTATGCCTATAAGGGATTTGGACTCCTGACAAATATCAATATTGCCATGTTTTTAGCCGCTGTTTTTTCTATTTTCCTGCTTAAAAAGGAAAACAGGAACATAGTCTTTGAAAAAGGTACGAAGAATGCCGGGATAATCTTACTGGACCTTTGTGGGGCCGGGGCATTCGGAGGTGTTATTGCCGCCAGTTCTTTTGCAGACGATGCTTACCAATTGCTTGACGGAACAATTCCAATCATATTTGTCCCATTCATCCTTGCAGTCTTTATACAAACAGCACAGGGATCAAGAGTTGTTACCGCAATTATTACATCTTCCATTATTGCAAATAGTTCATATATTTCGGAACTCACGCCGACTACAATTGTCCTTATGATTTCTGCGGGAACACTGGTAATATCATACGTAACTGATCCCTATTTCTGGCTTATCCAGCGAACTACAGGAGACCCTTTGAAAAAAGTGGTTTATAATTATACCCTCCCACTCGCATTTCTGGGATTTCTGCTTCTTGCATTAACTTATGTCCTAGATTCGATTCTTTTTTAAGATGGCGATAGCTATTAATCCGAATAAAAATCACCTTCCTTTTATGACACATCCAAAAATAGAAGTTATCAAAGGAGATATCGTGGAGCAGCAGGTTGATGCAATTGTTAATGCAGCAAATAACAGCCTTCTTGGGGGCGGAGGAGTTGATGGTGCAATTCACAAAGCTGCAGGACCTCAGCTTCTCGAGGAATGTCGCACTCTTGAGGGATGTGCAACCGGTGAAGCTAAAATCACAAGAGGGTATGATCTTCCTGCAAAATGGGTAATCCACACAGTTGGACCTATCTGGAACGGTGGGGAACACGGGGAAGATAAATTGCTGGGACAATGTTATTTGAACTCCCTAAAACTTGCTGTGGAAAACGAGATTAAAACAATTGTGTTTCCATCAATTAGCACTGGTGTGTACCATTTTCCAATAGCAAGAGCTGCAAAAATTGCAATTCGAGCAATTCATAATTTCTTATTACATAATAATGAAATAGAAAAAGTCATAATTGTATGTTACAACGATGAAGCATTTTCAAGATACACAGAATCCCTTAACCAACTGATAAGTAACAGCATGAATGAGGCAAAATAATGATAGGCATAATTTCAGACACCCACGATAACCTTGAAGCCGCAGAAGAAGCAATCGAAATCCTGAACCGCAAAGAAGTTACTGCAGTACTCCATGCGGGAGATCTGGTATCCCCTTTAATGGCCCGTGCATTCAGCAAACTTGAAGCTGATTTGTACATGGTTTTCGGAAATAATGAAGGGGATAAAATCACCATAAAAACATGGTTTGAAGAATTTGCCACCACAATATGTGGAGATTTTGCATCCATTGAAATTGAAAACCGGAAAATTGCTTTGCTTCATGGAATCGATGAAAGTATTGTAGAGTCCCTTGCAAAGTCTGGTAATTTCGATCTCGTAGTCCGTGGTCATACACACGAACCCTCAATTACAAAAATCGAAGAAACGCCGGTAATTAATCCCGGGGAATGTTGTGGAGTGCTGAGCGGAAAAAGGACACTTGCTTTTTGGGACACAAATACTAATGAAGCTGAAATACTCGAATTTTAATAAAAGAGAGGAGGGGTACAATTGTACTCCGTGTCTGAGTAGTTTTAGTTTGATAACAATAATGACATAATACGTAACACTTAACTATATTTTACGGTTGACTAATCCATAATAGATATTTTTGTGATGAACATAACTGTCCATTAATGATGCTTTTCCGACATGAATCGCCATCATTATTATAGAAACTTTAATGTATGTTATTTGGTAACATACTTCATGTTAACATTGTTATAAGGTGAAAAAATGCTTGGCATAGATGATCCATACATATGGAGTGCATATATCCTTTGCATCGTTAGTGCAATCGGATGTGCAATATACGGTATTTTGAAATGGAACGAAGAAGAGGAGGATGAATAATGGCTGTAAGTACCCCCCTTCTGGCAATTATAATTCTTATCTACCTGATAGTTGTTTTCTGGTGCGGTTGGCTTGCATACAAGCGTACCAAAGAAGTAGACGACTACATGTTAGCAGGTCGAAAAGTTCATCCCGTAATACTTGCTCTTTCTTACGGAGCAGCATTTATCAGTACTTCCGCAATCGTAGGATTTGGAGGAGCTGCCGGTGTTCTTGGAATGGGACTTTTGTGGCTTGCTGCCATGAACATTATTGTCGGAATTTTTATTGCTTTTGTATTCTTCGGATCCAGAACCAGACGCATGGGAGTTAATCTCAATGCAATTACTTTCCCTGAACTTCTTGGAAAAAGGTTCCAATCACGTTTCATACAGGGTTTTTCCGGAGCAATAATCGGACTCTTCATGCCTCTTTATGCAGGAATTGTCCTTATCGGAGGAGCACGATTTGTCGAAACAACACTGGGAATCAACTATGATATTGCAGTGTTAATCCTCGCAATCATTGTTGCAGCTTATGTCATTACAGGTGGACTTCTGGCCGTTATGTATACTGATGCCTTACAAGGCGCTTTAATGTTTGTAGGCATGGCAATTCTCCTTGCACTCACATACATCAAACTTGGAGGTATTACCGAAGCCCATATGGCACTCACAAACATGGCAAGTCTTGTCCCTGAAAGTTTAGCTGCAGGCGGACATACAGGATGGACATCCATGCCAACCTTTGGTTCGCCTATATGGTGGACACTTGTTTCTACACTTGTTCTTGGTGTAGGAATCGGAGTTCTTGCCCAGCCACAACTCGCAGTACGTTTCATGACAGTGGACAGCACAAAATCCCTAAACAGAGCTGTACTCATTGGTGGACCTTTCATTCTTATGATGACAGGTGTCGCTTTTGTAGTTGGTTCACTTTCAAACGTATACTTCTTCAATATGGATGGTTTGATTGCTATAGCAGCAGCCGGTGGCAACACTGATTTGATAATTCCAGAATACATCAACGGCGCTATGCCAGATACATTTGTGATTATCTTCATGGTAACACTACTTGCAGCAGCAATGTCAACCATGAGTTCCCAATATCATACAATGGGAACAGCAATTGGACACGACTTCTACCGTGAATACTTGATGAAAGGAAATGCAGGTAAAACCATTACAATGACAAGGATAGGAATTTCCCTTACCATCATTGCAAGTGTAATACTCGCATACGTTCTTCCAATTAGTATTATTGCAAGAGCTACTGCAATCTTCTTTGGAATATGTGCAGCAGCATTCCTTCCAATGTATACAGGAGCATTGTTCTGGAAGAGAATGACAAGAGAAGGAGCAATTGCAAGTTTGTTGGTAGGAACTTTCAGTAGTTTGTTTTGGATAACGTTTGTTCATGCAAAAGAAGCAGCTCCCCTAGGCATTTCACAAGCGATCTTTGGAGTGGACACAATCCTCACCGGAACATGGACCGTTGTAGATCCAATTCTGGTAGCTACCCCTCTCGCTGCAATTGTAGCAATCGGAGTTAGTCTTGCAACAAAACCAACTCCTGAAGAACATCTTGAACTATGCTACAAGGGGCAAAAATAAGCCCCCTCTTTTTTTCTTTTTTAGTGTACATAATTCAGCATTGATGCTCCTTTTTCGCCACCTACTGACATGATTACATAGAAACCTTCAAGTATGTTATTTGCTAACACATAACGTTACTTAGAGGTGGCAAAATGCTTGGTATTGATGATCCCTATATATGGAGTGCATATATCCTCTGCATTGTAAGTGCAATAGGATGTGCAGTGTATGGCCTTTTGAAATGGAATGAAGAGGAGGAAGAATAATGGCTGTTAGTCCAGCACTTTTTGGAATTGTAACCCTCGTATACCTTCTTCTTGTTTTCTGGTGCGGATGGATTGCATACAAACGCACTAAAGACGTTGATGACTACATGTTGGCAGGAAGAAAAGTTCACCCTATTATTCTTGCTTTGTCCTATGGTGCAGCTTTCATAAGTACCGCAGCAATCATAGGTTTTGGTGGAGTGACAGCAACTCTTGGACTCGGAACCTTATGGCTTGTTTTTATGAATATTGTAGTCGGAATTTTCATCGCTTTTGCGATATTCGGGTCCCGCACCCGTCGTATGGGAGTTAATCTCAATGCAATTACCTTCCCAGAACTTCTGGGAAAAAGATTCCAATCACGTTTTATTCAGGGTTTCTCTGGAATCCTTATTGGTTTGTTCATGCCGCTTTATGCAGGAATTGTCCTTATTGGCGGTGCCAGATTTGTAGAAACAGCACTGGGAATTGATTACAACGTCGCGGTACTGATTCTAACCGTATTAGTCGCAGCTTATGTGATTACCGGTGGATTGCTAGCTGTAATGTACACCGATGCCCTTCAGGGCGGCCTTATGATTGTAGGAATGACCATTCTTCTTGTTTTGACCTATGCCAAACTTGGAGGGATAGTGGAAGCCCATCAAGCACTTACCAATATGGCAAGCCTTGTACCCGAAGGTTTGGCAGCAGGTGGACACAACGGATGGACTGCAATGCCCACCTTTGGAACACCGATATGGTGGACTATGGTGTCAACTATTATCCTTGGAGTTGGAATCGGCGTACTTGCCCAACCACAACTTGCAGTGCGTTTCATGACAGTAGACAGCAAAAAATCCCTCAACAGAGCTGTTTTTGTTGGTGGCCCCTTTATCCTTATGATGGCAGGAGTCGCTTACATAGTCGGTGCACTTTCAAACGTGTATTTCTTTGAAGCCGAAGGAGTCATTGCCCTGATAGCTGCTGGCGGAAACATGGACGCAATTATACCAGAATATATCAACAGCGCAATGCCAGATGCATTTGTAGTCATTTTCATGGTAACTTTGCTTGCAGCAGCAATGTCCACAATGAGTTCACAGTTTCACACAATGGGAACTGCAATTGGTCATGATTTCTTTAAGGAATTCCTTATGAAAGGAAAATCACAGCAAACTGTAACTGCTACCAGATTGGGAATTGCAATTACTATCATTATTAGCGTAATCCTAGCTTACATTCTTCCAATAAGCATAATCGCAAGAGGAACAGCAATTTTCTTTGGACTTTGTGCAGCAGCTTTCCTGCCAATGTATGCAGGAGCTTTATTCTGGAAGAGAATGACAAAAGAAGGAGCAATTGCAAGTTTGTTGGTAGGAACATTCAGTAGTCTTTTCTGGCTAGCATTTGTTCATGCAAAAGAAGCAGCCCCCTTGGGCATTTCACAAGCGATCTTTGGAGTAGATACAATCCTAACCGGCACATGGACGGTAGTTGATCCAATACTTGTAGCAACACCAATTGCAGCAATAACAGCAGTTGTGGTAAGTCTGGCAACAAAACCAACCCCACAGGAACACGTTGATTTCTGCTATAAAGGGCTTAAATAAGCCCTTACGGCAGCGTTAAATATGGGCAACTATCAACTCTTATCAGGAAAAAGGAGGAGGAGAAAAAGTTGCCTGTGTTAACACTTATTTGTTGCAGGATGTTTGAAGATGAAATCGTGCATCTTCTCGAAAATGACCCTCTAGCAAAGGATGTTTTTGTTGTAAATAATGATGAATCGGAGGGAATGAAGCGAAAACTCACTGCCTCGGGAGTTGCACATCAACTTGTCCCACTGGAATCACTAAATCCTGATTTTTTCAAAAAAGATGATTTTCAAGTAGTAATTCAAGTTCTTGAATTTGCATTGCATGCAATACCCACAAAATTGAAAGATGAAGTATATGCAAATATACACAAATTCACACCTATTTCTGATGGCATTCTCCTTTTTTATGGACTTTGTGGCAACATTCTGAGGGATATAGACAAGGATTTCGAAGATCATCAATGTAAAGTCTCCATCCTGAAAGAACCAAACGGCGAAATTATCGATGACTGCATTGGAGCCGTTCTTGGTGGAAGGGATGCATATCTCCAAACCCTCAAGAGTTTCAAAGGAGAAGGCACATTTTTCCTGACACCTATGTGGGCAGCTAACTGGAGAGATATGCTTGTTTCTTCTGGTTTCGGGAAAGATCGTGATGACATTAAAACATCACGCTTTGTTTTTGAAACAGTGGGATACAAACACGTTGCCAGAGTTGAAACCGGACTTACCTATGAGAAAGATTTTTACTCGCAGGTTGATGAATTTGCAGAACTCTTTGATTTTGACATTCTTAGTATCCCTGCAAACCTCGATACACTAAAGGCATGTTATATGGATGTTCGGAACTCTGTCCTCGAAGGATAATTAAAAAAGTTCAAAAATTCTAAATACTTTGTCGCCTTTGGAATTCAAATAGGTGATGTTTTGAAAAGAGTACTTGCAACCGGCACATTTGATTTGCTTCATCCGGGCCATCTTTTTTTTCTTGAGGAAGCAAAAAAGCTGGGTGATGAGCTTTTTGTAATTGTTGCAAGAGACTCCAAAATCGAACACAAACCCCGTCCTATCGTTCCTGAAAGGCAGAGATTAAAAATGATCTCAGCATTGAAAGTCGTAGATCATGCCATAATGGGAAGCGAAAAAGACATGTTCAAACCCCTTGAAGAAATCCAACCTGATGTAATCGCTTTAGGCCATGATCAGGTTTTTGATTCTGAAAAACTGGAGAAAGAACTTGCAAAGAGAGGTTTTTCAGCTGAAATTGTAAGGCTTGAAAAATCAGAATCTTGTGAGCTCCACAGCAGCGGGCATATTATAAAAGAAATACTTCGGAGAAATAAATAATATGATTAAAGAAGGCACTCTTCAATCCTGTGGAGACCTTCCCTAATTCTTTCCTGTGAAGTTGCATAAGAAATTCTAATGAAATCCTTACCACTTTTACCAAATGCAGAGCCAGGAGTTACTGCAACGTGGGATTCAGAAAGCAGTTTTTCTGCTATAGCATCACCATCACCATACTCACTTACATCTGCAAATGCGTAGAAAGCGCCATCTGGTTTGTTGCATTTAATTCCAATTAAATTAAGCCCATCAATAAGAACATCACGCCTTTTCCTGAATTCCTCCAGCATTTCTATGACAGGTTCCTGAGGACCTTCTAGTGCTGCTACACCACCATACTGAGCAAATGTAGTCGCGCTGCTTACAGAGTGAGAATGAATCTTCTTGAATCCCTGAAGCAATTCTGGATTGGCATGTACATATCCGAGTCTCCAGCCAGTCATCGCATAAGCTTTTGAGAAACCGTTTACTGTGATTGTGCGCTCCTGCATCCCATCCATTGAACCGATGCTCAGGTGCTTACGATCGTAAACAATTTTCTCATAGATTTCATCTGAAAGTACAAGTAAATCATTATCAATTGCCAAATCTGCAATCTCTTTGAGTTCTGCCTTACCAAACATTCCACCTGTTGGATTGCATGGGCTGTTTACCACGATAATCCGGGTTTTATCGGTAATGTAATCACCAATATTTACCGGCATGAACCCATTGTCTGGATCAGTAGGTACCCATGTTGTGTTTGCGCCTGCAAAACTGATACAGGGTTCATAGGACACCCAAGAAGGATCTGAAATAATAGCTTCGTCACCGTCATCCAGAACAGACATCATTATTTCAAAAATAGCCTGCTTGGCACCGGGAGTGACAAGTATGTCAGAAGCTTTTGCATCAAGCCCATTGTCGGTCTTGAGTTTATTGGCAATAGCTTCCCTTAGTTCAGGAATACCCGTAGATGGAGCATAGTGTGTAGCGCCATTGTAAAGCGCTTCATTGGCAGCATCCAATATGTGTTTTGGCGTATCAAAATCCGGTTCGCCAACACTAAAACCTACGATGTCAATGCCATCATTTTTCATCTGGCTTGCTATGTTTGCAATACGAACCGTAGGGGATTCGCCTACTCTTTTTAGACGTGAAGAAGGCATATAATCCCTTTCAATTAAAGGCGAGTAAGGAGTTTTACTGCAGCTTCCACAGCTCTCTTGGCATAATCCACACGCTGATGTGCTTCCATACGAGTCATGCCAGGTCCGGCAATTCCAAGAGTTACAGGTTTATCGAATTCAAGGGAAAGATCGGTGATTTTACGTGCTGCCTGTTGAACTACAACTTCATCGTGCTTGGTTGCTCCTTCAATGACAGCACCAATGGTCACAACAGCATCGATATCATCTCGATTGCAAAGCTTCTTGATTGCAAGGGGCATATCGTAAACACCTGGAACAAGAATCGTATCCACGACTTCTGCACCAAGGAAAGATGCATGCTCTTTCCCGAGAAGTTCCATCTGATAAGTAAGATCCCTGTTAAATTCCGCTACCACAAATCCCAGTTTCATAGTCATTTCATTACACTCCTGAGCAAATATTGGTTTACTAATAAATATAAGGTTAAGTAATCAATTGATTTTTTTAGAGACGAGCAGGACCTACATCTTCAAATCCCTGCCTTTGTCCTGTCCCTGCTTCCTTAATTAGTTGTTGAGGTTTTAATATCATCTTAACGACGTTTACCGCATGCTCGCGGGTTCGCATATCCATGAGATAAACAAGTTCTTTTTCATCTTTTGCTTCATCTTCATGAACAAAAACTTCGATAATATGCGTATTTGTCATAAGCTGAACCTGAATAAGACCGGTGGAAGCTTCATGGGCACATACTTTGTCCTGTGCTTCACCACCGGGCATTCCAAGAGCCATAACAATGTCACAATTTTCTTCCTCAATCAGCTTTTTCGAAGCTACAGGAAGATCCTTGACACCGGGAACCGTGACGCGAACTACCTTCACAGAAGCGTGTTGTTGCAACTCATCAATAGCAGCAGCACCCATGTTGAAGCGTGCAAAGGTCGTGTCAACAATTCCTACGGATTTCATAATTGATCATGCATTGTCAATAACGTCAGCAGCAGCTTCTGTTGCCGGACCGACGGCATTCACAATACCCTCTTTTTTGAATACAAGTTCAATCTGCTGTATGGTTCTCATTATGTCGCCATATGATACATTACCCATACTGCCAATCCTGAAAATCTTACCACTTAAGTGAGCCTGACCACCGGCGATGATAATTCCGCTCTTAATCATGGCTTTCTTAATCTTGTTTCCATCAAGTCCTTCCGGTGCTTTCATTGCAGAAACAGTGTTTGAGTAGTTGCTGAGTTCATCGAGCTGTGGGAACATCTCAATGCCCATTGCACCCATTGCAGCACGAATTGCTGCGGCACCTATTGCATGACGTTTAGCACGGGCAGCCATTCCTTCTTCATCAACGATGTGAAGAGCTTCCTGAAGTCCGTAGAACAGCGGAATTGCAGGGGTGTAAGGAGTCTGGGTCTTATCTTTGTTTGCACTCTTGCGGTATGCTTTGAGATCCAGATAGTATGGAAGGTTTTCTTTATCCATGGCTTCAAAAGCACGATCGTTGACTGAAATCATTGAAAGTCCTGG
>CAZHNA010000026.1:0-15267 GCA_964532775.1 uncultured Methanosarcinales archaeon | reverse complement strand
CATACATTATTTCTTTTGTTTCAAAAGTTCAAATAGCCCTGCCAATATGCCTGCGATTGCACGATCTATTTATGGGTCACAAATAAATACAATTATTTTTATACTAGTTAAACATTGTAATTATTTACGTTTACACGAGGATTTTTTATGTGGAAAAGATTGTGTTTTCTCTTTTAAGCATTGATTTTGCTTACAGGCTTATCTGCAGCACCTCACAATTATCTTTTCGTTGAAGAAGATCAGGCCTCATATCTTGGATTGATTCAAGGAAAATACTATGTTGCCACTGTTTCTCAGATTAATCTGGACTCTGACAAACCAGAAGCACGGATAAAATTATTCAGCTTTACTGCATCTTCAAATAATGAAGTAATTTATGAATCTGAATTTAACAGGGTTCTCGAAAAGTCTGATACAATTACTCTTGAGCGTGAAGGCTATGAACCGATAAAAATATCAGTTGTTTCAATATCCCAAAACGATGTTAAGCTTGGTTTTGGTGAATATCATTTGATATTGGTGAAACCGTTTGAAGGATGGTCGGTGGAAAACTACCCACCTCCCTCGGATTCCGTTTATTCTTTTTCTTCTTCATTCATGGTTCCATTAATCATAATTGCGCTTTTAGTTGCTCTTTCATTTTTATATTTATCAAGAAGAAACAAAAAGAATTCTGATCCAAAATCAGGTTCAGATATTTCTGATTTAGATACGTCGATTCCGCTAATAATTCCGTTGAACACTGCATCAAAAACTGGGTCTAGTGACATTAATACTAAATCGGCTTTCAGCTATAAGGGAGCTACAATAGTCTATAAAGTGAAAGTTGAAAATCCGACAACTGAACCGATTGGTGATCTTCAGATAAGCCTTTTTGTTCCTGATGTTTTCTTGATTGAAGGCAAACAGAAGTCAATTTCCATGCTTGAACTCGGTGAAAGCAAAACTGTCACTTTTGAACTAAGACCAACAGGGGAATGTGGCGATTGCAACATTTCAGGGAAGTTAAATTATTATGATTATTCTGCTAAAGAGCGCTGTGAAGTAAATATTGAGAAAAAGTCTCTTTGTATAATTTGTCCAATGTTGCATCCAAAAGCCATTAGTGAATCAGAGTGGCGTTTGGCATTGCTCAATTTTGCCAAAGCAGAAGAAGGTACAAAAGAGATCGATATGGCTGCCTTTGCTTTGTTTGAAGTTACAACTGATATTCTTCAGGATATGAATCTTTACATGCTTGATCCAAAAATCACTGAATCATCAACTCTCTATCGTGCGGTTACAAGGTTTTATGGAGAAGGTGTAATGGATTTGAAGTATGCAGCACAGATTGAGGTAGTTGGGGGGGCTCAAAAATCCCGTATAATTCTTAAAGCCTGGGCTGAAAAAGAAGAAGCTTTAACAGGCTTTTATCATGGTATTCTTGATGAAATAGAGAAAAGAATCCATGTGAAAGAACTCATTGATAGTACAATTGTCTATAACTACCACTACGGGGACAACATTGAAACCAGAATCTCTGATTCTCTTCTCCAGAGGTCAACTGTTGGAGTTAGTAAGCTTAACGCTTCATCTTCAAATGAATGAGTGCAAATTGTTTTCTTGTTTCATCTCGCAGAAATGGCTTCTTAGGCACGATGCTTAAAAATAGATTTGCATGATTAATTTTGATGAATAGTGAAATATTAATAACGTTGCGGTTTTATTACATGCAACAGAACGGGTTTCAGGGTTTACAATGTTTTTCAAAAAATCAGATGGATTGTCCATCATTGTTTCCAATAAATGGAACATTATAATAGCTCTGCTTCTGGTTTTGCTGTTTTTGGCACTTGCAACTATTTTACTTCCCCTTCGAGATGGTATTGTCCTAGGCTTGGTATTTGCCTATGTCTGTCGACCTATCTATCTCAAACTCCAAAGATGGAACCATATTGGGGCATTAATTGCAACAATGTTCGTTGTAACCCCTATAGTATTTATTATCGGTACTGGGGCCGTGGAAATTTTACGGCAGATGGTGTGGGTTATTGAAAACCAGACTGAAGTAATCAACATATTATTTGACATTGTAAGGCAGGTTGTACCCGAAGCGTATTCTGCCAGAGTCAATGAGGTTATCTGGAGTTCATCAGTTTCGATTTTGTCTATAATAGGACAATTGGGTTTCATATCCTATGCGAAGGGCGTCGCAATGTTTATGCTGAACCTTTTAGTGGCAGTTTTTGTTTGCTATTTCCTGCTACAGGACGGAGCGCAGGTCCGTCGGTCTTTCATAAATCTGGTTCCAGATGAATTGAAGGATCTAATGGAACAATACCTAAAAGAACTGGACATTATTCTGGGTGGCATCTTCATAGGAAATGCTTATGCAGCTCTGACGGTGAGTACAATTTCAATAGTTGTTTTTTATGCTTTCGGATTGTCACATATACTCGCTCTTGCGACATTGGTATTCGTTGCATCTGTGATTCCTTTTTTTGCAGGCTACATGATTCTGGTTGTACTTTCAATTCTCAGGTATTTTGAACTTGGATTACAATCTGCAATTGTGTTTTTCATGGTGTCCAGCATTATTATCTATGCACCTCCTGAATTATTCCTGAGACCCTATCTTGTTAGTCTAAAATCCCAGATTCATCCTGTAATTCTTCTTGTGGTTTTCCTCGGTGGAGGTTTTGTAGGTGGAGTTGCGGGATTTTTTGCAGCACCCATAATACTAGGCGCATTAATTGCAGCTTATCGTGTTTACACAAAAAACCCTACAAAAATTGAAGAAGAAGTTTTCACGGAAGAATTGGCTGTATGAATCTATTGTGGTGTTGAAAAAGGTTAATAAGGATTGTTTCGTTCTACTCACAAAATCATAAGGTGAGTTCATGAAGCTTTTGCTTATCCATTCCGATTATATCGAATACGAAGTGAAGAAAAGCACTCCTGTTGCTGAAGAGATTGAAGAATCATTTAAAACAGGTAGGCTTGAGGAAGCACTTACAGCTTTTATTGCCGTTGAATCCCGTGATGAGGAATCTCCTTCTTCAGTTGCAGAAAAGGCCATTTCTTCAATAGTTGATGCAGCTTCCAAGGTAAAAGCCGAAAATATCATGCTTTATCCTTATGCACATCTCAGTTCTGATTTAGCATCTCCAAAAATTGCTGTATCTGTCCTGAAAGAAATGGAAAAACAACTTTCAGAGGATTTCAATGTAAAACGAGCTCCTTTTGGTTGGTATAAATCTTTCAGCATCAGCTGTAAAGGGCACCCTCTTTCCGAACTTTCACGTACAATTCACCCCGACGCTGGTGAAGAAAAAGGCAATGCTCCAGAGTGTGGAGAAGTTCAGGAGATTGTTTCTGAGGCATTGAAAGCTGAAAGCACTGCTAAATCATACTGGCATGTTCTTACTCCAGATGGGGAACTTCATGACATGAAAACGTTTGATGTTTCCGGTCATGAAAACCTTGGTAAATTTGTAGATTACGAAATTTCAAAGAGTCGTGCAGTTGAAAAAGCTCCACCACACGTTGAATTGATGCGCAGACTTGAGCTGGCAGATTATGAGCCAGGTTCAGATTCTGGAAATATGCGCTACTATCCTAAAGGCAGGCTAATGAAGTCCTTGCTTGAAAGATTTGTACTTGATGAATCCGCAGCAGATGGGGCAATGGAAGTAGAGACCCCCTTGATGTACGATATGAATCATCCTACGTTGAAGAAATACCTTGACAGGTTCCCTGCAAGGCAGTATTCAATTGAATCTGATAAAAGGCAGATGTTTTTGAGATTTGCAGCATGTTTTGGTCAGTTCCTGATGAACCATGATATGACTATCTCTCATCGAAATCTTCCTTTGAAAATGGTTGAACTCACACGTTACAGCTTCAGGAAAGAGCAGAGGGGAGAACTTGTAGGTCTGCGTCGTCTTCGCGCATTCACAATGCCTGATATGCACACTCTCTGTGCAGACATGGACGATGCTGTGGAACAATTCGGGCAACAGTACTCCAAGTGTATTGATGTTTTAGACCGTATTGGAATCAATGTAGATGATTTTGAAGTTGCTATCAGGTTTACCCGTGATTTCTATGATCAAAACCGGGATTTCATCACAGAACTTGCCCGCAAGGTCAACAAGCCTGTACTGGTTGAAATGTGGGATACACGTTTCTTCTACTTTGTCCTGAAATTCGAATTCAATTTTGTGGACGCTATTAACAAAGCCAGTGCTCTCTCCACCGTTCAGATAGATGTGGAAAATGCCGAGCGCTATGACATCAATTACATTGATACAAATGGTGAAGCAAAGAAACCGGTAATCTTACATTGTTCACTAAGTGGGGCAATAGAGCGCTGCATTTACGCATTGCTTGAAAAAGCTGCTATGGATGTTGACAATGGAAAAGTTCCGATGTTTCCTTTATGGCTATCCCCAACACAGATCCGGGTGATTCCAATAGGTGATCAACATCTTGATTTCGCAACAGATGTTGCTTCACGTCTTGAGGGTCGTGTGGATATCGATGATAGGGATGAGTCAGTCGGTAAGAAGATCAGGAATGCAGGAATGGAATGGATTCCATATGTCGTAGTCGTTGGTGACAATGAAATGGAAAGTGGAATGCTTAATGTGACTATAAGGGCAGAATCCGAACCAAAGAAACCAGTGAAAGTCCAGATGTCGGTGGACGAATTGAATCAGAAACTCTGGGGTGAAATCGCAGATATGCCTTTCCAGAGACTTCCACTGGATCAGTTGCTTTCCAAAAGGCCAAAATTCTTTTAATTAAATTTATAAAGGAGATCCATATGGCAAGTATGGAACGAGCAGAAATCTACGTATCTGGAAGAGTCCAGGGTGTTTATTTCAGAGGTTTTACTCAGGAGAAGGCTTTGCAACACGGTCTTTCCGGATATGTTAGGAATCTTCCTGACGGCAGGGTCTTCTCAGTTGCAGAAGGTCCGAATGATGCAATTATTGCTCTTGTTGAAGAACTAAGAATAGGGCCACCAATGTCAAAAGTGACTGATGTGGAAGTTTCCTGGTTTGAAGCTACAGGAGAATTTTCAGATTTTTCCATCAATAGATAATTAGCGATAATCTGCAATTCTTACAGGCCGGTCTTTTGCCTTGCTGCCACGAATTCCTCCAATTTTAACAAAATCAAAATCAGCAACAAACTTTCCTTCATCATACATTTTCTGAAGTGAAGGTTTGGTTGCAAAGGCCCCCTTAAGGAAATTTTCCTTAACACTTTCTCTGTTACATTCTTTCTGGTTTATGCACTCCAGAGTAACTTTCAGTGCAGTGCTATCTCTTCCTTTGTTGTAAAGGAATGTTTCATACTCTCCAGTTAAATAGTCCATATTTTCTCTTTGGAATATTCCTCTCTCAATATCTACACGGCTAAACGGACTATTCGCAATCCAGAATGTTTCAGCTTCACGTTCCGGGTTCATGATTCGCATGTGTGTTCTCCCACAAGCACACTTCTCTCTTGAGACAACCGTCGTAGCGTCTTCAGTATCATAGTTGATGAGTAAAGTGCCACATTTTTCTCTCGGGCTAAGGAGGGTTGTAAGTATCATTCGGCCACATTCGCCATCTCTATTGTATTTTCTGCTGGCAGGATCGTAAATATCAAGGTGTACGAGATCTTCCGGCACATGTAGGCCATTTTGGACTGTACATTCTCCGCACATTGTTCCTTCGGTACTTCCATATGTATTGTGAACAGGGCAGTCCCATACTTCTTCAAGATATTCTCTAGATTCTTCTGCAAATCCTTCTCCGCCCACAACAAGCTTTTGGATGCTTGTTTCTTTTGGATCAATACCTTCCTGCTTCAATCTCCTTGTAAGCTTTAAAAGCTTGAAAACACTTGCTACAATCCCCGTGGGTTGATAATTTTCTATGATCCGGGTTGGAAATGTGCATTTTCCTTCAGGGATGATGGTCATGCCAAGATCATGTGCAGCAAGGGTCATTGTGTTGGCACCAATGTTCATCCCGTAGGATGCACACATTATTATCCTGTCTCCTTTTCCAAAATTCTGTGACTTGAAACTTCGGGCATACTTCTCAGCATAATGCATCCAATCCTGCCAGGTAAAGAAAAAAGATTTTGGTGTTCCACTTGTTCCGCTGGTTTCATGGATTGTATATATGTCGTTCCATTTCGAGCTCATGAAATTGAAACTATCTGTTTTCGGAGGCTGGTTTTTCTTAATTAAATCTCTTGAAACAATTGGCAATTCCAGTAGATCTTCATGGCTCTTTATGCTTGATGGTGATAAGTTATTCTGTTCAAACCATTTTCGGTAAAAAGGAGAATTCTCAGCCGCATACTTTACAGTGTAGCTGATTTTCTCTTCAACTATAGCATCAAGTTCCCCACGATCTATAGTTTCAATTTCGGGATTATGATAGTTAGAAAGCATCTTAGCCGGCTGAAGAATTAGCCTGTCGATTCTTCATATATTTCGCACTCTACATCGCCAATATACTGCTCGAGTTTAGTTAGCTTCAGAGCTTCTTTCAGCTCTTCAAGGCAATCTACGCATATATGTGAGTTGCCGACAATGATGCCTTTCTTGATTTCTTTCGCCCCACCTTCTATTTCATATTCCATGCAGTCTTCTCCGCAGAACATGCACTTCAAAAAACCCCTCCTTATTACCCTATATAATGCATTTATAGTTGTCCGTATTTATCCCTTGCGAGTGTTCTTTATTTTTAGGAGAAGTTATTTTTAGTTATCTGGTGTAAATGGTTGTGATGCATCGCTTTTCTGACAGAGAACATCATTGCACCCCAACAGTCTCAATTGTAGCTGCAAGAAAGCGTCTTGAAGTCCTCGAAGAATTAATAGATGATTTATCAACACGTTCTTTGGAAGGTTCAATTATTGTTGTGGAAGGTAAGAGGGATGTTGTTTCCCTGAGAAATCTGGGGATAGAAGGTCCTATAGAAACTTCTACTCATAGTCCGGTGCTGGAACTTTCCGGGAAACTGGCTGAAAAAGGAAAGGAGATTATTGTTCTTACTGACTGGGATCGGCGGGGTGATCTGCTGGGATCGAAGGTATCTGCTGATCTTCGTTATCTTGGCCAGAACGTGGATACGGATTTCCGTATTCGTTTATCGTCTCTGGTGAAAAAAGAAATAAAAGATGTGGAAAGCCTCTATTCCTACATGGAAAAAATGAGGGTGTGTGTTAACAAAGAAGAAGTTTATTGAATTGCTTCTTTCGAAGTCATATTTTTACATTTGTTGCAATAGTAAAGCGTATTAGTGTTTATTTTCATGACTTTGAGCTTTTCGTTACAATTTGAACATTTGTGAGAATTCAATCTTGTCACTTCTCATGAAAATATGGTTAAAGGTTCAAGGTGAGCAGTACCTTCAATTGTCCAGTAGTTGCAGAAATGGCAATGCTCAATACCTCTTTTATCTAATTCCATTTCCGAATGGCAGTTCGGACATTGTTTAAGTCTCTTCATATAATTCCCCAATTAAATTTTGAATTTACCCCGAGGCAACAAATGGTTTAAGCAGTTCAAAGCAAGTTGTTACCCCACACATAATAATAGTTGGCAATATATATAATTAATCAATTTATAAAATCAGTCATTTTTTCTGAAAATCTGGCATCTAATATACGATTTCAGGTATGCATCGCTCACAAAATCAAGGTTACAATCCTTGCAGATTTCTACGTATGTGTTGTACCAGCTGTCATGATTTTCCTTAAACATAAAAAAAGGAAGCAAGATGAAGCTACTCATACCAATTCGCGGTTTTCCACAGTCGATTAAGGCAAACAATCCGCCTTTTTTCAGGACGCGTGATGCTTCATGAATTGCACTTCTGCGGACTTCTGCCGAGGTTTCACAAAAAGCCACACTTGTGGCAACCATATCAAAAGTGTTGCTCTTGAATGAAAGTATGTCCATAGTGCCAATATAGAATCCAAATTCTGGACGATTGCCGCTTTTGTCCAATGCATAAGCAAGCTGTTTTGAGGATAAATCAATGCCATGAAATGATCCTTTGTACCCAAGTTTTTCGGCAATTGCAATTGTAAGGGATGCAGTGCCACAACCGAGATCAAGTACTTTCATTCCTTCAAAAAGTGGCAATTCGACTGCAGCTTTCTCATAAAATCGGTGGTCAAACCCGAGCATGTCTGCAAAAAAATCGTACCTTGCACCACCATACAATGTACCGAAGTGATTCCCCTTTTTAGTTCCCATACACATTAAGACTATGTAAGTTTGGAAATAAATAATTTAGGATTTATTGGTTTTTAAGGAACAGTATTGCAAAGAGCAAGAGTGCACCGATAAATCCTACAATCCCAAGGTTTGCTGTACTGGTTCCGGGTTGGGATGCGAGGTATGCCGAAGCTACCAAAATTATCGAAACAAATACGTATTTAGCAGCGGAATCCATTATCCTGTCACGCCTTATTTGTCTGGTCTTTTCCTCGATTTTCTCAATCCTATATCCTCTGATAGTTTCAATGACATCGTTGATTCCTTGTGGGAGGTCCTTGAAGATTTCAAGATACCTATCTCCTTCAAGTTGGAAGTATTCTGCAGCACGGAACGGTGAGTAGCGCTGCATCATAACTTTGGTTATCAGGGGTTTTGCGTCATCGATTATGCTGAATTTTGGATCAAGCTCAAGGCAAACTCCTTCAATTAAAACAAGTGACCTTTCAAGAGTGGAAAAATCACTTGGAAGGGATAAGTTGTATTTCAGTGAAAGATTAGCATAACTGTCATTTTGCCTCTCCCCAAGAGAATAATTTTGTTTGGCGATAAGATCATCAAGATCAAGTTTGAACTTCCTGACATTAATATCTTCTTTGTTTATGCTTGCAACCTTGAGAAACGCTTCGAATGCAATATCAACGTTTTTCTTGTATATTCCATAAAAAAGATTCAGCATATTACGTCTTAGCTCGTCGTCGAGGATTCCAACTGCGCCGAAATCAATGTATGCAATTCCATCATCCTGAATTAGAATATTTCCTGCATGAGGATCTGCATGATATACGCCATCAACGTAAACCTGTTTCAGATAGCTTGAACTTATGAGATGTGCATACTTTGATCTTTTTTCCTGATCCATTTTAGGAAGATCCTTGACAAGCATGCCATCCATATATTCCATTACAAGGACACTTTCTGTGCAGTAATCCTCATGTACTGCAGGAATTCTAACTTCCTCGTTGTCTTCAAAAGCTTCGTGGAAACGTTTGAGATTTCGGGCTTCGTTCTTGAAATTCAATTCCTTGTTTAACAATTCCCGGAATTCATCAAGGAACTCGTCAAAGTTGATGTTTTTACCGAACCCCCCCATTCTGACAATTATGGGTTTGAGATCGTTTATTATTGCCAAATCAATATTTATCGTGTCTATAAGTCCGGGTCTTGCAACTTTTACTGCTACTTTTTTGCCATCAAGGACTGCTTCATAGACCTGTGCTATAGATGCACTTGCAATAGGTTTCGTATTAAATTCGTCAAAGAAATTGTTGATATCAGAAACATCAATACTGTTCATTTGAGTGCTGTCTGCATCCATTTCGCCGATTGTACATTGAAACCCATCAAATGACTTAATCATTTCATTAAAATCAGTTGGTTTCACTTTATCCTGAAGATGGGCTAGTTCCTGAATATAGCTTTGGGGGAGCAAGTCTGGACGTTTACTCATTATTTGGCCAAGCTTGACAAAAGTGGGCCCCAGATCTTCGAAAGCTCGCCGCAGTTTCTTGGCACTTTTCTGGTTTTCCACATCAGCATAACATGTTACTTTTTTGTTAGAGACATAGTTTCTCTGGATTTCACGGTATAAAAGGCTAAACAAGTTGTACTTTACAAAGATGCGAAGAATTTCCAGATATCTTCTACTTTTCCTGTACCATCCTGACAACACAAAGACCTCCGACTTTTTTGTATAATCTCAATTGCACTATATTATATTTGAATAGCAGGGGTTTGGATGTGAAACGACTTATTTCTTCAAGTAAACAGATTCTAAATATGAAGTTCAATAATACTTTTTTACAAATTGTAACTACCAAAGTGTTTTTATTTGTCACGTCTATGAATCCCTATCATGTTTAACACTGTGATTGTGCGTTACGGGGAACTGGCTCTTAAAAGTCCGGGTGTCCGGACAAGATTTGAACGAATACTCGTTTCCAACATCGAAGCTATGCTGGCTCAGGAAAACGTAGAATATTCAAGCGTTCGTCGTGAATGGGGTCGCATATTTGTAGAAACAAATGACCCTGCTGCTCCTAAGGTTGTCTCAAATGTTTTCGGGATTGTTTCAACTTCTCCGGCAATAACAGTTGAAGCAACATTGGAAGCTGCAGCAAGTAAATGTGCAGAAATTGCTGAAAACATGATTCAGGATGGGGAGTCATTTGCAATTCGTCCCCGACGCTCAGGCAATCACTCATTCCAGTCTTCTGATATTGGCATAAGCTGTGGAGATGCGGTTTACATGCGGTTGGATTCACAGGGCAAATCCATATCTGTTAACCTAACTGATCCTGATAAGGAAATTTATGTTGAAATGCGCCAGTCCCAAGCTTACGTTTTTACCGAAATCGTAGATGGTGTTGGAGGCTTACCTCTTGGAACACAGGGTAAAATGGTAGTTTTGATTTCCGGTGGGATTGATTCTCCGGTTGCTGCCTGGATGATGATGCGAAGAGGAGTTGACCTTATCCCGGTTTATGCTGATAATTCACCATTTGCAAATGATGCTGGCAAAGAACGGACAATGGATTGTGTTCGTGTGTTACAGAAATGGGCATCCGGGCGTCCGATGAAGTTTTATGAAGTTCCAAATGGAGCTTATCTTTCCGCAGTTCGTGAAAACTGTAATGTCAAGAATACCTGTATCATGTGCAAGCGTATGATGTACCGCCTTGGATTTGAAGTAATGAATATGGAAAAAGCTTCAGGTATAATAACTGGTTCTTCTTTAGGACAGGTAGCTTCTCAGACAACTTACAACATGTATGCTGAAATTTATGGGTTAGGTTTTCCGCTATACCATCCACTTATCGGTATGGATAAAACTGAAATAATTGACATGGCAAAGACAATCGGCACATATGACATTTCCATAAGAAAAGTAGCAAGTTGTGGTGCAGTTCCTGTGCATCCTGAAGTGCGTGCACGTTATACAATTGGTGCTGAAGAAGATGAAAAACTCGAAATTGATTCAACAGTAGCTGAATCAATGGCAGGGGCAAAAGTACACCGGTTATCAGATGAATGAAAGTCCCAGTGGACTTGGCGGGATTTGAACCCGCGGCCTTTACGTTGCGAACGTAACGATCTACCCCTGATCTACAAGCCCTGTGAAAAATAAAGAAAAAAGAATATTTGAAGGCCTTAAACGGGCCTTCCGAGTTCAACTACTTGTAAACTCTCAACACCATCAATTTTGTTGATGGCTTCTTCTACTGGTTCAGTGCCTCCTTCAAGGTCTTTAACCAGAATTACTACTTTGAGTGCTTTGAGTCCAAAGGCAACTGGTTCAATTTCTGAGCCATAAAGTTCGGAGCCTTCGGGTAACACTTCTATAATTTTTGCCTTGATGGCGTCGAGATCAGTATCGACTCCTTCAGGCATGATTTTCATTGTTGCTGCAACTTCTCCCATTATTCATTCCTCAGGGTCCAACAAATCCACATTTAGGGCAAGTGTAAGGGTTACTCTGTTTTCTGCACTTTACACATCTTCCGAGTTCGGATCCGCATGTTGGGCAGGGGAATCTTGCAAATCCTTCCTCTTTAAGGTTGATTCCACAAGAGGTACAACTTTCTACTTTATTCATCCTCTATCTCCTTTTAAATTTTAACAATGATATTACAAACTGGTAAGTATGACGGTTTGAGTACATAATCAATATTGCATTTAAATATTCCCCTTGATAAGGGTTCCAATAGTATTTTTGTCCTGAAGGTATTCAAGCAGCCGGTTTGGGAATTTGCCATTTGTAACAAAGCAGTCGAGCTTATTTTTGTTCAGGTAATCCGGAAAAGACAGGTCTGCGCATGTTTCTCCCATTTTGGCAAGGTCTACAGTATTGATCTGATCTACGAGTTTTTCATCTACCAGAACACCGTCAACATCTGTTACCTTGATAAAGTCTGCATTTTTGTGCACTGCAAAAAAAGCTGCAATGGTATCAGAGGTCACTTCCCATGAATGTGTGAGTGGATCATTTTCTATCAAGAACGAGTATGGTAGAAGTATAGAAATGTGGTTCTGATTATTTTCAAGGGATATTGTTGTGGGAATCCCTGATTTTTCTGCAAGGTAGTGGCCATATTGCTCCATTGCAAGGATTGCCATCCAATGAGCAGAATCTGATTTCAGGTCAAGTTTATTCTCAGCCTTCCGAATGAAGTCGGCGAAAGGTCCGCCGCCTGGAATGAAACTTATCTGGCTTTCAAATAAATGGCTATTCTCAACTATGTGCTGCATAAGCTCCGGGGCTTCTTTGATGAGGCTTCCACCGATTTTGATTACGGTATTTTTTCCCATTAAGGTTCCATCTCCGTCTCAAGCAGCTTTGCTACTGCATAAGCAGGAAATACTTTTGAAATCTCTTTTCCCCATCGCTGGGCTGTAGAAAAACATTCCATTTCCATATTTTCACAGGCTTCTGCTATCAGGAATTCTCCTAATCCAGCACATACGACGGTATCAAGATGGTGTTTTCTTGCAACTTCCCGAACTCCATTTTGGATTTCATTGATCTGTTTTTCCTTAATTGAAAGGGCTATTTGCTCAACATCTTCCGGTGAAATGTCTTTTAGGTCTGCGCATACTACCCGTGCCAGTCTGCGGGAAGCATCTTCAATTCCTTTTCCTCCACCATCTGCTGTTTCACAGGTATAAGTTGCTTCGTCAATATTTCCGAGTAATCGGTATGCATCAGCAGTTGTTGCGAAAAGTTCTGAGGATACTCTACAATTACCCATTTCAATATTTACTCTATCAAGTACGGCCGCAACATTGGTTCGCAATGCTCCCTCATACAAAAGCTCCCCATGGGCCAACCTTCCTGTATCGGTTGTATGGGCAACGGGTTTCCCATTCTTGATGGGGATTATGTCGCATGTTGTGCTACCCATATCTACAAAAATTGCATCTCCTACCTCCTTTCCAATTAGTTGTGCGGATGCAACCCAGTTTGCTGCAGCTAAATCACGGGGTTTTGGAATCTCGCTGGTGAACTCTCCGGAAACACCCATATAATGGATGTCACCTTCAAAGTTGTCTTCTACTGCAGATACGATTCCTTTGACGCCTTCATCTTTGTCCTCATAGCAGTCTGCAAGTTCCCCTGTCATAACTATTGCAAGTTTGTCCGGCTGATGAGTTTTGGTTATTTCCTGAATGACTTCTGGCAATGATGTCTCTTTCCAGAGGGGCACATAATAAAGTTTGGAAGTTTTTCCATCCGATGACGCCATTTTCGTATTAGCTCCACCGATATCTATTCCAACTATTTTCATTTCAGATCCTCTTTTGTGAAAGTAACAGTTCCTTCCAATACTACTGATTCAGGCAATTTGTTGTCTGCTGCAAGTAGTAGGAGTTCTGCAATTTCGGTTTTTAAAATTTGTGTAATTCCGACCAGAGATGTTGTAGGTCTGGGGTTAATATCTATCAGGTAAGGTTTTTCTGCAAGTACAATATCAATTCCGGTGTATCCATGGCATCCCAGTGCGCGAGCGGCTTCAACTGCGATATTGACAACTTCCTCTTTCCGTGATATCTCATACGGTGTAATACTTCCCCTGTAGTCAATACAGGTATTTTCATTTCCAATTTCGATAATTTGCTTATTTATCGTTAGGGGTAGAATTGATTCGGCACAAACCAGACTGACGCTAAGATGTTCACCGTTGATGTATTCAGTGGCAATTTGTCCTTCCTTGAGATTTTCAGTTCCGGTGATAATCGAAGTGTCTTCGGAAGCACATCCAAATCTTGGTTTTACGACATATTTTGTTTCATTATCCATCTTGTCCATTTCTGCAAAGGTTTTTGGTGATGGAAATCCGTTGCTGTCAAGTATTTGGCTGCACTCCAGTTTATCAGCACATTTGCGGATTGCATCCGGGCTTGAGCCAAGGTTGGTGGTATTTTTCTCCACAATCTCAGTAAGATCGGCTAGGATGTCATCCGGTGCAATAACAAGTGCAGCATTGCATTGCTTGGATAACGTTTCAAGTGTGCTATCAAGATTTTCTTCATTGCAGGCTACCATGGTGCCGTATTCAATTGGAATATTTGCGGATGTGTAAATTACTTCATGTCCGGCATTTTCAAAAGAAGAGGCAATACATCTTAGCATGGCTTTTCCTTCAATGAAGCATGTGCCGCCCATACCAATGCTGGTTGCGTATTCGGATATGAGTATTTTCATGTATTGTTAACTTCCGTCATCAGATATATGGCTTATTCGTTCCTGATTAAGTAATTAATATATACTATCAATGCAAATTCTAGTTCGAGAGGGATAGATATGGAATTATCAGACAATCCATTTTTTCAGGCAATCGGTGTGTCCTTTGCACTGGGGGTATTCATGGTTGGCATGGCAATGGGAATTATGCAAATGGTATCTACAAAAGATAGTCCTATTCCACTGGCTTTGATACTGCTTATTTTTGCCGTTATTTTTATAATTGGATCTGTGTTTTTCGAGAAACGAGGTGCTGATCAGGTGGGTTCGCTTGCCGGTGGAGGTTTTGTTTCTGTGGTAGCAACATTTGGATTGATGTCATTTTTTGGAGGTATAAGCTTTGCATTCACGGATGCTTTTCTTGCACTGGGGTGGGAAAAGCTGGTTTCTGCTCTCGCAGTTTGCATGATTGCAAGTATGCTGATAGTAAAATTCCTGTCTTATCAGGCTGATTCTAGCTATCAGTAAAGCCGCGAATATCAAAAGCTATTTATAGAAGTACTTGCAATCACAAAGCCTGTTATAGCTACTAATTATCTGAGCTTGCGGAGATATTCGTAAATGGCAGGCAAATCTAAAGGAAAGAAACAAACTGGCAATTCAGCCGAAACTTCGGACTCTTCTAATTCAGATGATATTGAGGCCCTTAAAGCCCTTCTCGATGAAAAAGAGGCAGAAGTTTCTGAATTGAAGGAGCAAGTCCTGCGCCAGAAAGCAGAATTTGACAATTTCAGAAAGCGCAGCAGACGCG